>DYMC01000058.1 GCA_020721745.1 Lentisphaera sp.
TCGTTACGATGTCGCGGATTCAGATGTCTGAAATTTGAAAAAATGAAAAAAAAGCATCGCTGGATTTTATGCGAGCCTTGGGTATTTTATCTTTGGTGCGCCGAGGTGGTAGTCCTGCAGGCTGCACACGTGGACTTCGGAATCCTTTCTTCTTGATTCGATGCCCTTGAGGGCGGCCTTGAAGCCGGCGAAGGTGGTTGTGAGCGGGATGCCCCTTGCGACGGCGCTGGCCCGCATGCGTATCTCGTCCAGTTTAGGGGCTACGCCGCTGAAGGGTGTGTTGACTATCCATGCGACGTTGTTCTCCTCGATGAGGTCGAGGACGTTGGGTCTGCCCTCGGAGATGCGGAAGAGGCCGAGGCTCCTGACGCCGTTTTCCCTCAGGACCGTGCTTGTCCCGAGGGTCGCGTAGATGCAGTATCCGAGTTTCTCGAGTTTTGCGGCCATGGGGATGGCCTCCTTTTTGTCCTGGTCGCGGAGGCTGATGAAGACGTTGCCCTTGCGCGGGAGGGCGCTTCCTGCCGCGGCCTGGCTCTTTAGGTAGGCCAGAGGGATGGTGGAATCTATGCCCATGACCTCTCCGGTGGACTTCATCTCGGGGCTGAGTATGACGTCTATACCGGGGAATCTGGCGAAGGGCATGACGGCCTCCTTGACGCTGCAGTGCTTCGGTATTACCTCCTCGGTGAACCCGAGATCCTTGAGCTTTGCCCCTGCCATGACGAGGGCTGCGAGTTTCGCAAGCGGCACGCCGATTGCCTTGCTGACGAAGGGGACTGTTCGGGATGCGCGCGGATTGACCTCGAGGATGTAGACTTCGCCGTCCTTTATGGCGAACTGGACGTTCATGAGGCCGCAGACCCTGAGCTCCCGTGCGAGCGAGTATGTCTGCTCCCTGATTTTTCTCCGGATGGCGGCGGAGAGGTCCTGCGAAGGGATCATGCACGCGCTGTCGCCCGAATGTATTCCTGCTATCTCGACGTGCTCCATGATTGCCCCGATGACGGCGGTCTCCCCGTCGGAGATGCAGTCCACGTCCACCTCGATGGCGTTGTCCAGATACTGGTCTATGAGGACGGGTCTTTTTTCCGAGACTTCGATCGCCTCGTGCATGTATTTGAGCAGATGCTCCTGGTCGTAGACTATGACCATGGCCCTGCCGCCGAGGACGAATGAGGGGCGGACGAGTATGGGGTATCCGATCTGTTCTGCGATGGCGACGGCCTCCTCCAGTGTGATAGCGAGGCCGCTCCTCGGCTGCTGTATTCCTATTTTTGAGGCGAGCTGCTGGAAGAACTTCCTGTCCTCGGCGATCTCGATGTTCTCCGGTTTTGTGCCGATGATGTTCACGCCGTGCTCCTCGAGGGATTTGGCCAGGTTCAGCGGGGTCTGTCCGCCGAACTGGACTATGGCGCCCCAGCATTTTTCGTTGTGGTAGATGTGCAGGATGTCCTCGAGGGTGAGAGGCTCGAAGTAGAGCCTGTCGCTGGTGTCGTAGTCCGTGCTTACGGTCTCCGGATTGCTGTTGACCATTATGGTCTCGAATCCGGCGTCCCTGAGGGCGAAGGAGGCGTGGACGCAGCAGTAGTCGAACTCTATGCCCTGTCCTATGCGGTTGGGGCCGCCGCCGATTATCATTATTTTCTTTCTGTCGCTCGGAATGGCCTCGTTGGCGAGGCCGTAGGTGGAGTAGAAGTAGGGAGTGAACGCGGTGAACTCCGCCGCGCAGGTGTCAACCAGACCGTATGCCGGCATGATGCCGGCCTTGCTGCGGACGGAGCGGACCGAATCCTCGTCGGAGCCGAGGAGGAAGGCTATCTGCCTGTCGGAGTATCCGAATTCCTTTGCCTGCCTCAGCAGAGGGATGTCGCCCGCCATTCCCTCCAGGTTTTTAGCGGATCGGATTTCGTCCTCGAAGTGTGCGAGCTCCTCGATATGTCGAAGGAACCACGGGTCTATCTTTGTGAGCGCGAAGAGTTTCTCGACGCTCCAGTTTCTGCGGAACGCGGCTCTGACCGCGAATATCCTTTTCGAGCTTGGCTTTGCGACGGTCTTCTCGAGCTGCTCGTCGGACAGCGACTCGATGGCGGCATCCTTGCCGTCGGCGCCGAATCCGGCGCGTCCCGTCTCGAGGGAGCGAAAGGCCTTCTGGAATGACTGCTTGAATGTTTTTCCTATGCTCATGGCCTCGCCGACGGACTTCATCTGGGTGCCCAGGGCGTCCTCCGTGGCGGGGAACTTTTCGAAGGTGAACCGCGGTATCTTGGTGACGACGTAGTCTATGGTTGGCTCGAAGCATGCCGGCGTCTCCCTCGTGATGTCGTTGCGTATTTCGTCGAGGGTATATCCGACTGCAAGCTTTGTTGCGATTTTCGCGATCGGGAATCCGGTGGCCTTTGATGCGAGGGCGCTGGAGCGGGAGACTCGCGGATTCATCTCGATTATGAACATCCTTCCGTCGTCTGGGTTGAGCGCGAACTGGACGTTGGAGCCGCCGGTCGCCACTCCTATTTCGCGGAGGACCGCTATGGAGGCGTCGCGCATCTTCTGGTATTCGCGGTCGGTGAGGGTCTGGGCGGGGGCCACGGTTATGCTGTCGCCGGTGTGTATTCCCATGGGGTCGAGGTTTTCGATGGAGCAGACTATGACACAGTTGTCCTTGTGGTCCCGCATGACCTCGAGCTCGTATTCCTTCCATCCGAGGACGGACTCTTCGATGAGGACTTCCTTGTTTGGGCTGTTGAAGAGGCCGCGCCTGACTATTTCCTCGAAGTCCGCGTCGCCGTATGCGATGCCTCCGCCGGTGCCCCCGAGGGTGAAGCCTGGCCTGATGATGAGCGGATACTTCCCGAAGGAGTCGCGGATTCTGCATGCCTCCTTGTAGGAATGCGCCGATTCGCTGCGCGGGAATTCGAGGCCGATCCTGGCCATCGCCTTTTTGAATAGGTCGCGGTTTTCGGCCTTTTTTATGGCCTCGGTGTCTGCGCCCAGCATTTCGACCTTGAATTTCTCGATGATTCCGCCCTCCGCGAGGGCCATGGCGAGATTCAGCGCGGTCTGTCCGCCGAGGGTTGGAAGCAGGGCGTCGGGTCTTTCCTTCTCGATGATGGCCGCAAGGGTCTGGGGGTCCAGCGGCTCGATGTATGTGCGGTCGGCGAATTCGGGGTCGGTCATGATGGTGGCCGGATTGCTGTTGACGAGGACGACCTCGTATCCCTCTTCGTGGAGGGCCTTGCACGCCTGGACTCCGGAGTAGTCGAACTCGCATGCCTGTCCGATGACGATGGGTCCCGAGCCGATGAGCATTATCTTTCTGAGATCAGTTCTTCTGGGCATTTACGGCAGTCCTTTGTTTTGTCCCGTCCGCATGTGCTGCTGCGATGAAGTCTCTGAACAGCGGATGAGCGTTCAGGGGTGTGGACTGGAACTCTGGATGGAACTGGCAGGCCACGAACCACGGATGGGAGGGCAGCTCCACGATTTCGACCAAAGTCCCGTCGGGGGATGTCCCCGCTATTTTCAGCCCCTTGTCCTCGAATGTCTTCCTGAAGGAATTGTTCATTTCGTATCTGTGGCGATGGCGCTCCGATATTGTTTCGCATCCGTATGATTTTCTCGACTTTGAATCCTGCGAGAGGGTGCATGGATACGCGCCTAGGCGCATGGTCCCGCCCTTGTCCCGTATTCCCGCCTGCGACTCCATGAGGTCTATCACCGGATATTTTGTCCCGGGATCGAATTCGCTGCTGTTCGCCGCCTGGAGGCCGCAGCTGCTTCTCGCGAACTCGATCACGGAGCACTGCATTCCGAGGCATATTCCGAAGAACGGGATATTGTTCTCGCGGGCGAACCGGACCGCCGAAATCTTTCCCTCTATTCCGCGGTCTCCGAAACCGCCCGGGACCAGTATGCCGTCGCATCCGGAGAGAAGAGCCGCGGCGCCTTTCGCCTCGATGTCTTCGGATTCTATCATCTTGATTGAGAGGGACAGATCGTTCGCGGCCGCTCCATGGGAGAGCGCCTCGTATATGCTCTTGTAGGCGTCCCGGAGGCTGATGTATTTGCCGACCACGGCGATGCGCACCGAGCCCTTCTTCGGGTGGATGAGCCTGTCGAGCATCTTCTCCCAGTCGGACATCTGCACGGTGTTGACGTGGAGGTTCATCATCTCGAGGCAATAGACATCGAGCTCCTGGCGGCGCAGGTCGAGAGGGACCTCGTAGATGGAGTGCTCCACGTCCTTCTCCTCGATGACGAGCTTGCGGTCAACGTTGCAGAAGAGGGCGAGCTTCTCCTTGTGCTCGCGCGTCATGTGCTGTTCGCAGCGGCATATGAGGATGTCCGGGAATATCCCGATCGAGCGCAGGACTCCCACGCTCTGCTGGGATGGCTTGGTCTTCATCTCTCCTGCGGCCTTGATGTATGGCACGAGGGTTATGTGCACGAAGAGGCTGTTCTCGCGTCCGACCTCCTGGCGGAACTGCCTTATCGCCTCGAGGAAGGGAAGCGACTCGATGTCGCCGACTGTTCCTCCGATTTCGGTGATGACTATGTCCACGTCTTCCTTGTCGAGGGCCCTGATGCAGTTCTTGATCTCGTCGGTGATGTGCGGGATGACCTGCACCGTCTTGCCGAGGTATCCGCCCTGGCGTTCCTTCGAGATGACGCTGCTGTATATTCTCCCGGTCGTGAAATTGCTTTCGCGCGTGCAGTATGTGCCGGTGAAGCGTTCGTAGTGCCCGAGGTCGAGGTCCGTCTCCGCGCCGTCGGCGGTCACATAGACCTCGCCGTGCTGGTATGGCGACATGGTGCCCGGGTCCACATTCAGATAGGGGTCCAGCTTCTGGAGCCTGACCCTGTAGCCTCTCCTTTCGATGAGGAGTGCGATGGATGCGGCGGTGAGGCCTTTCCCGAGCGAGGATACCACTCCTCCGGTCACGAAAATATGCTTGGTGTGTCCTTTCAATGTCTTCTCCCCGGTTCTTGATGCGTCTCATGATGGACGCACGAATTGTTTTCGAGTTGATCCTTGAGGTGTGCGCCATCCACCGACACGGGATAATTCCCGGTGAAGCAGGCGGTGCAGAAATCCTTGTTCTGGAACGGTGCGAGCAGGCCGTCCACGCTGAGATAGCCGAGGGAGTCGGCCTCGATGAACTTGCGTATCTGCTCCACGCTGTGCATGGACGCTATGAGCTCCTTGCGCGTGGGGAAGTCTATCCCGAAGAAGCATGGATGCGCGCATGGCGGGCATGAGACTCTGACGTGGACCTCCCTGGCGCCGGCGGCGCGGAGGCATGCCACCCTTTTTCTGACCGTGGTGCCCCTCACGATGGAATCGTCCACCACCACAATGCGTTTGCCGGCGACGACTTCCTTGAGGACGGAGAGCTTGAGGTCCACGCCCTCGCTGCGCTTGTCCTGCGAAGGCATTATGAACGTCCTTCCTATGTAGTGGTTCCTTATGAACCCGAAGTCGAGTGCGATTCCGCTCTGTCTTGCGAAGCCGAGCGCGGCCGAGTTGCCGCTGTCCGGAACTGGTATGACTATGTCGGCGTCGGCTGGATGCTCCTTCGCCAGGCGCATCCCGTATTCGACCCTTGTCTCGTGGACATTCCTGCCGAATACGACGCTGTCCGGGCGCGCGAAATATACCATCTCGAAGATGCACTGGGAGAGGCCATGCGGCTCGCTTTCCGAGAAGAAGGAGCTGTGCAGCCCGTTCTCGTCGGCCACGACCAGTTCTCCCGGGAGGACATCCCGCACGAACTCCGCCCCTGTCTGCGCGATCGCGCATGTCTCGCTGGCGAAGACCCATCCGTCGCCAAGCCTGCCTATGGAGAGGGGCCGGAACCCGTTGGGGTCGCGCGCGGCCATCACCGAGGACTTGTTCATGAGGAGGAAGCAGAAGGCCCCTTTGAGGCCTGCGAGGGCGCGTTCGACGCGCCTGGGCTGTATTCTATACTGCGGGTCGGCGAGCAGATGGATCAGCGCCTCGCTGTCGGTGCTGGTCTGGAATATCGCCCCTGCGTTCTGGTATTTTGAGCGGAGTTCCGCGGCATTGACTAGATTGCCGTTGTGTGCCACGGCCCAGATTCCATCAACGCATTCCACTACGAGAGGCTGGATGTTCTGTATTCTGCTCGATCCGGTGGTCGAGTAGCGGACATGCCCGATTCCGAGAGTCCCCTCGAGCGATGACAGGTTGTGGCGGCCGAAGACTTCGTTCACGAGTCCTGGTCCCTTCACCGAATTGATTTTTTTGCCGTCGCCTACAACAATTCCGGCGCTTTCCTGCCCTCTGTGCTGGAGGGAGAAAAGGCCTTTGTAGATGACGGATGAGGCGCCGCTGCGCCCGTATATCCCGAAAAGGCCGCACTCCTCCCCCGGGTGGTCCGTCTCATAAATCATTTTTCCCCTAGAAATTTCATCACCGATCCGGCGCATCCCATGCCGTCGGCTATTGCTCTTACGACCAGGGACGCCCCCCTGGTCATGTCGCCAGCCACGAAAACGCGCGGGACGGTGGTCATGTTTCTAGAGTCGCGAACTATAAAGCCTTTTTTATCAAGCGCAAGTCCAAGTTCCTCGACATACTTGTTTTTTCCGGGGCCTACGAATCCCATCGCGAGCAGGACGAGCTCGGCATCGAGGGTGAAATCGGAACCCGGGATGTCGGCCGGGGCGACCGCGCCGGAATCGTTCTTCTCCCAGCTCACCTTCACAGCGTGGAGCTTTCTTGCGGATCCGGAGGAATCCCCCTCGATTCTCTTGACGGAGGCCGACCATGCCCGGCTCCCTCCCTCCTTGTGGCTGCTGGACTCCCTCAGGATGGCCGGCCATTCGGGCCATGGTGTCCGGGGCGGGCGCATGCGCGGGGGCTCGGGAAGTATCTCGAGCTGCACCACGCTTTTCGCGCCCTGGCGCAACGAAGTCCCCACGCAGTCAGCGCCGGTGTCGCCGCCACCTATGACGGCCACATTCTTTCCCTTCGCGGATATTATCCTGTCTTCCGCTATTTGTTCCCCGTCGAGGATGCGGGTCTGCTGGATCAGGAACGGCATGGCGAAATGGATGCCCTTGAGCTCCCGCCCGGGGACGACGAGGTCGCGCGGTTCGCGGGCCCCTCCTGCGAGGATGACGGCATCGAACCTGCCGTGCAGATAGCGCGACGATAGATCCTTGCCTATCTCGACTCCGGTCTCGAAGTGTATTCCCTCCTCCTCCATGAGCTTTATCCTGCGGTCCACTATCCATTTCTCGAGCTTGAAGTTGGGGATTCCATACCTGAGTATTCCGCCGGCCCTGGGGGAGTCCTCGTATACGATGACGTTGAAGCCTGCGCGGTTCAGCCGCCATGCGGCGGCGAGCCCGGCCGGGCCCGATCCGACTATCGCGACGCTCTCCTTGCGGCGCCTTTCCATGTTCCTCGCCTTTACAAAACCCTCCTCGAAGGCCTTTTCCGCGATGGCCATTTCGATCTGGCGTATCGCCACCGGGTCGCCGTTTATTCCCGCCACGCATGACGCCTCGCATGGCGCAGGGCATATCCTTCCGGTGAACTCCGGGAATGGATTCGTGGTGGAAAGTATGTCCCAGGCCTCCCTCCAGCGTCCGTTGAAGACGTGCTCGTTGAACTCCGGAACCACGTTGGAGAGGGGGCATCCGTATCCGTGGCAGAAGGGGACACCGCAGTCCATGCAGCGCATCGCCTGTTCGCGGACATGGTCCTCGCCGGGGCGAAGCTCCACCGCCGAGAAATCCTTCAGCCTCTCCTCCGGCCTGCGGTATCCGGCATCCCTGCGGGGGATCTCCATGAAAGCTCTGTCCTTGCTACTCATTCTCCTGCTCCTTTCTTTCCACGGCCAGATCGTCGGTGCTCATCTGCCCGAGGACCTTCCTGTATTCCATCGGAAGCACCTTGATGAAGTATGGCAGGCTCGACTCCCAGTTGTCCAGGATGCGTCTCGCCTTCTCGCTGCCGGTATGGAGGACGTGCATCTCGATCATCGAGCGCAGTTCGTTCTCCTCGCGGGCGCCCGATACCAGCTCCAGGTCTATCGTGTCGAGATTGCATCGGTTGTCGAACAGCCCCGAATCGTCGTAGACATAGGCTATCCCTCCGCTCATCCCGGCCCCGAAGTTGACGCCCGTTCGCCCGAGGACGACCACGCGCCCGCCGGTCATGTATTCACAACCGTGGTCTCCGATGCCCTCGACGACCGCGCATGCGCCGCTGTTCCTGATGGCGAAGCGCTCCCCGGCCTGTCCGTTTATGTATAGTTCGCCGCTTGTCGCACCGTATAGTATCACGTTGCCGGCTATGATGTTGTCGGAGGCCACGAATCTGGCGCCCCGGGGCGGCCTGATGACTATCCTCGCGCCCGAAAGCCCCTTTCCGACGTAGTCGTTGGCATCGCCCTCCAGGTTCAGCCGCATCCCTTTCGCTGCGAAGGCCCCGAAGCTCTGCCCGGCGGAGCCCTTGAAGTTCAGCGTGATGCTGTCCTCGGGCAGGCCCTTCAGGCCGTGGAGCCTGGCTATCCTGCCGGCTATCATCGTTCCGACGGTCCGGTGTATGTTCCTAATCGGGGAGTCTATGGACAGCTTCGATCCCTTCTCTATCGCGTCGCCTATCTTGTCGAGGAGGCCCAGATCCAGCGCCTTCTCCAGCCCGTGGTCCTGGCTTGTCGTGCGGCGGGCCTGCTTGTTTGTGGCGCTCGAGCGCTGGAGTATGCGCGAGAGGTCAACGCCCTTCGCCTTCCAGAAGCCGACGGCGTCGTCCATCTCCAGCAGATCGTTCCTTCCAACGAGATCGTCGAGCCTCCTGGCCCCCAGGCGGGCCATGTATCCGCGAAGCTCCTCGGCCACCATTGTGAAGTAGTTCTCTACGTATTCGGGCCTGCCGCTGAAACGTTTGCGCAGCTCGGGGTCCTGCGTCGCGACCCCGACCGGACAAGTGTTGTTGTGGCACTTGCGCATCATGACGCATCCGCATACGACCAGCGGAGCCGTGGCGAATCCGAACTCCTCCGCGCCGAGAAGCGCGGCGACAAGCACGTCGCGGCCGGTCCTTATCTGGCCGTCGGCCTGAAGCCTGACCCTGCTGCGCAGGCCGTTGAGGACGAGGGTCTGCTGGGCCTCCGCGAGACCAAGCTCCCAGGGGGCTCCCGTGTGTTTTATCGAGGAAAGGGGGGCGGCCCCGGTGCCGCCGTCGTATCCGCTGATCAATATCATGTCCGCGTGCGCCTTCGCGACCCCGGCGGCCACAGTCCCGACGCCGAACTCGGAGACCAGCTTCACCGATATCCTGGCGTCCGGATTGGCGTTCTTCAGATCGTATATGAGCTGGGCGAGATCCTCTATCGAATAGATGTCGTGGTGCGGCGGCGGGGATATCAGCGTCACTCCGGGGGTCGAATGCCTCACCCTGGCTATCTCCTCGTTCACCTTGTGCCCGGGAAGATGCCCGCCCTCTCCCGGCTTCGCCCCCTGCGCGATCTTTATCTGCAGCTCCCTGGCGTTGACCAGATACTCGATCGTTACACCGAAGCGTCCGCTCGCCACCTGCTTCACGGCGCTGCAGCGGCTGTCGCCCCCGGGCATGGGCTTGTATCTTTCCGGATCCTCCCCGCCCTCCCCGCTGTTGCTCATCGCCTTCAGGCGGTTCATTGCGATCGCGAGGGTCTCGTGCGTCTCCCTGCTTATGGAGCCGAACGACATCGCCCCGGTTGCGAATCTTTTGACTATCTCGGAGGCCGGCTCGACCTCGTCAAGTGGAATCGCCTTCTTTGCGAACTTTATCCTGAAAAGCCCGCGTATGGTAGATATCCTGTCCTTCTGGACATTGATCTCCTCGGCGAAGGCGTCGTATAGGTCCTTGCGATTTTCGCGGGTCGCCCGCTGGAGCAGGTTTATGCTGCGCGGCGTCCACATGTGCCTCTCCCCGTCCATCCTGAACTTGTACTGCCCTCCGCATGGAAGCACCTGCGAGTCCTCTTGATCGGTTTGGAAGGCCGATCTATGGCGGGCGTTCGCCTCGGCGGCTATCTCTTCAAGGCCTATGCCCTCTATCCGCGTGGGAGTTCCCTCGAAATATTTGTCCACCAGCGCCTTCTGGAGCCCTATCGCCTCGAAAATCTGGGCGTTGCGGTAGCTGCGCAGGGTGGATATGCCCATCTTGGACATTATCTTCAGAAGCCCCTTGCAGAGGGCGTGGACGTAGTTGTCTATCGCCTCCACCACGAGCATCTTGCTGTCGAGCCTTCCGCCGGAAGCCATGTCGGCCAGAGTCTCGAAGGCCAGATAGGGGTTTATAGCCGACGCCCCGTATCCCAGCAGCAGGGCCATGTGCATCACCTCCCGGGCCTCGCCAGTCTTCACGATGATTCCGACACTGGTCCTGAGCCCCTTCGCAAGCAGGCGCTGGTGCACTGCGGACACCGCAAGGAGCATCGGAATTGGCGCCATGTCCGGGGGAAGCCCCTGGTCGGAGAGGATTATCATGCGCGCGCCCTGAAGAACCTCCTTCGTCGCGCCCTCGCACAACCCCTCGAGCGCGGCGGCAAGCTCGGAAGCGCCGCCGCCGGCCTTGAACCCGGCATGCAGCTCGCAGGACCGGAAGTCGTCCAGCGGCAGCTTGCACATGCGCTCGAGATCCTCGTTGGACAGTATCGGATGGCGCAGCTTGATCAACCTCGCGTGCCTCGGCGTCTCCGTCAATATCGAATCGGGATTGCCGATCAGCGTCATCAGCGTCATCACAAGCTCCTCGCGGGTCGGGTCTATCGGCGGATTCGTGACCTGCGCGAACATCTGCTTGAAATACCAGTATAGAAGCTGGGGGTTCTCGGAGAAGACCGCCAGAGGCTGGTCTGATCCCATCGAGCCCCTCGGCTCCTGGCCGGTGCTTGCCATCGCCGAGAGAATAATCCTCTCGTCCTCCCGCGTGTAGCCGAAGAGGCGCTGGCGCATCCTGAGAGTCGCCGAATCGGCCTTCATCGGCGCGACCGAGTCGAAGAGGCCGTATATGTTTATCCTGTTCTCCTCCACCCAGCGGCGGTATGGCTGCTTCCTCGCCAGCGACATCTTTATCTCGGTGTCCTTCATCACCCGCCCCTGCACGGTGTCGACAAGAATTATCTGCCCTGGCCGCAGCGCGCCCTTCTCCCGTATCTTTTCCGGTGGAAAGTCGAGGACCCCGGTTTCCGAGGCGAAGACCATGAGGCCGTCTTCGGTGATCGTGTATCTGGCCGGGCGCAGGCCGTTGCGGTCGAGAAGCCCTCCTATGTATCTTCCATCGGTGAAGGCTATCGCGGCGGGACCGTCCCACGGCTCCATTATGCCCGCGTGATAGTCGAAGAATCCGCGAAGATCCGGCCCCATCGGATATTTTACACCCCATCCCTGAGGAATCATCATCACCACCGAATGGTGTATCTCGCGCCCGGCCAGATGCAGCAGCTCCATCACGTTGTCCAGCGACGCCGAATCGCTGCCTCCCTCCTCGCAGACCGGCGTCAGCTTGGAGATGTCCGCGCCGAAAAGCTCCGAGCTGAGCCTTTTTTCACGGGACAGCATGTTCTTGCGGTTGCCGTTCAGCGTGTTGATTTCCCCGTTGTGGGCGAGAAGCCGGAATGGCTGCGAAAGCTTCCAGCAAGGGAAGGTGTTGGTGCTGAAACGCTGGTGAACCACCACCATCGCGCTGTCGAGAAGCTCGTCCCTGAGATCATGGAAGAACGCCGGGACCTGCGGCGCCTGCATCAGGCCCTTGTAGACTATAGTCCTGCATGAACAGCTGCAGACGTAGAACTCCTCCAGGCTCCCCAGGGAGCCCTCCACCGTCCTCGCCCACTGCTTCCGGAAAACATAAAGCTTCCGCTCCAGAGCCGCCGCATCGCCGCCCTCCCCCCTGAGGAAGCACTGCCATATCGAGGGCATCTCGTGCCTCGCCTGCTCGCCAAGCACCGAGGGATCAACCGGAACCTCCCTCCAGCCAAGAAACACCAGCCCCTCCTCCGGGGCGGCGGCCGCCGCGAAGTTCATGCAGCGCCTCCGCTTACCCGTCTCGCGAGGGAGAAAACACATCCCGACACCGTATGGGGCGTCCGACGGAAGAGCTATATCGAGAGCCGCGCACTCGCGCCTGAAAAAACGGTCGGGAAGCTGGAACAACAGCCCGGCCCCGTCCCCGGTGCTCTCGTCGGCCCCGGACGCCCCGCGGTGCAGCAGATTGTTCAGAACCTCTATCCCCTTGCCCACCACGTCATGGGACCTGTGGCCATCCACGTTGACCACAAAACCCACCCCGCAGGAATCATGCTCGCAGGATGGATCGTAAAGCCCCTCTGCCCTAGGCAATGCCATTTTATATCTCCATCTTTTACAAATGCGTAACCCCATAGCAGATTAAATGCCAAAATTGAAGGTCTAAATGCCAAATATTTGAAAATCAACCTCATATAAATTATAATACCATCCAGCAGGATCGCAAAACGCAACAATTTTGTCGAACAACTACATTTTTAGCGACATTTTTGTTGCGAATTTCGCAGCCTCCGCGTGGACTGTTTGTGCCCCTCAACTTAGCGCCATTCGGGTCTGCCCTTGGTGCCCTGGCGGTAAATCTTGGCTTTTGCGCCCTTCGAGCGCTTCGTGGCCGGGCATGCTGCTGCTTGCATGATATTGTTTACAGGTGGGGCGCGATCAAAGTTTACCCCGATTCTAATGACATCGGGGTATCGCGCCAGTTCCGTTTTGGTAGGGCGCGATCGCCGTATCGCGCCGATAACGGACGGCTTCCCGCCCCCTTTCAGGATCGGGATAAACTTGAGCCATCCCTGCCAGCGAATGTAAACAATACGATGAGCTCACTAGTAAATCCCCCGCCCCCAGCTTGAATTTTCCCCCGCGAGAGCTTGATTATAAGACTAAGGACTTTCTAAATTCAAACCGAGATTAAAATAGATGGCATTAAGCTGGAATGAAATAAAAGCCTCTATCGCCAAATCTGTGGGTTGATTGAGGCTGTTT
>DYMC01000268.1 GCA_020721745.1 Lentisphaera sp.
ATTACCGGCTGAAGGCCGATTCCATCAGGCAGCCGGTGGAACTGCGGGAAGACCGGGCCGCTTACACGATCTCCGGGCCCGCTGATCCCGGTTAGGAGAGATGAATATGGCGCGTTTCGGAAAACTGGACCGAATGAGAATTTCCGGGTTCAAGTCCATCGAACGCATGGAGTTGGAACTGAGGCCCCTCAATGTGCTGATCGGCCCCAATGGCGCGGGCAAATCGAACTTCATCGGCTTTTTCAAACTGGTCAACCAGATTCTCGCCAAGAACCTCCAGTTTTACGTTGCGCAACAACTGGGGGCGGACAAGCTGCTTTTCTTCGGCCGCAAACGGACCCCGTCCCTTGACTTCTATCTCGAATTTACGCCAAACGCCTATGAAGCCAAACTGGTTCCCGATGCCTCCGGCGGCCTGGTGTTCGGCAGGGAGTCCTGTTGGTTCTTCGGCGATCGCATCGGGTATTCGGGAGGCACGAAAATTCACTCGCTCGCTCCGCCCGGCGCCAAGGAATCCGGCCTGCCGGATCGGCCCAATACCAGATCGCCTGAGGGCCATGTGGCCGGCTATCTGCGCGATTGGAAGGTTTACCACTTCCATGACACCAGCGAATCGGCAAAGGTCAAGCAGCCCGGGCGCATCTATGAAATCGACCGGCTGATGCCGCAGGCGGAGAACCTGGCTGCCTTTCTTCGATCGATCCGGGAGACGCCGGCCTATAAGCTGATCGTCCGCACCATCCAGCGGGTGGCGCCGTTCTTTCTGGATTTCGTCCTGGAGCCCGAGAGGGACAATCCCAAGATGATCCGCCTGCGCTGGAAGCATCGAGGCACGGAGGACACATTCGACGCAAGCGACTTTTCGGACGGCACTCTGCGTTTCATCTGCCTGACCACGCTGCTATTGCAGCCGAATCTCCCGACCATCATTCTCCTCGATGAACCGGAATTGGGGCTGCACCCCTATGCCTTGCATCTTTTGGCCGGCATGATGCGCACCGCGTCAGGCAAGACCCAGATCATCGCTTCAACGCAGTCGGTCACCCTTGCGAATCAGTTTTCCTGGGAGGACCTGATCATCGTAGATCGGGTGGGCGATGCCTCCCAGTTTCGCCGCCTGTCCGAGCGGGAGGTCAGCGCCTGGCTCGACGAATTCGCCATCGGCGAGCTGTGGGAAAAGAATGTCATCGGAGGCACACCGTGACGGTCCGCCTCGCGATCTCTGTCGAGGGACCGACGGAAAACGAGTTCTGCCGGGAAGTGATCCAACCTCACCTGCGCGACTGCGGCGTATGGGCGGAACCCAAGATCGTCGTGACCAAACGCAACATCACCGGGCCGAACGCCAAAGGCGGCTCGGTCTCGATGGATCGAGTCGTCGCCGAGGTGACGCCGCTGCTCCATTCCTTTGACTACGTCACCACGCTTTACGATTACTACGGCTTTAAAGACCGTGAGCCGGGTGAATCCGCCGACGAGCTATGTCAACGGATGGCAAACCGCATGGGAAATCCCAGTCACCTGATGCCGTATGTGCAGGTCCATGAGTTCGAAGCCCTGCTGTTCTCCTCGCCCGACACCGTTGGCAGATTTCTGAAGTGCCCTCCGGTGGCTACGGTCATGAACGAGGCAGTGGTTGCTTGCGGCAGCGCCGAACAAGTCAACGACAGCCCTGACACCGCGCCTTCCAAGCGCATGGAAAAAGCCTTTGCCGATCACATCGGCGAGCGCTACGATAAAAAATTTCACGGCCCGCTGCTGTTGATGGAGATGGGACTGCCGGTCATCCGCGCCGCCTGCCCGCGCTTCAACGGCTGGCTGACACGACTCGAACAACTGGGCGGCAACGCATGACGATCAATCCATACCCCAAACGCCTCATCGAGGTCGACCTACCCATCAAACGCATCTCCGCCCAC
>DYMC01000059.1 GCA_020721745.1 Lentisphaera sp.
TCGCCCTCCTCATTCCTGGAAAATTTTGCGCCTTGCATTTCGGGCTTTTTGAGCCTGTCTGCCGATAGGCAGGCGGGATCAGATTTTTAGGTTTTTGCAGTGCGATCAGGCCAGATTTTTTACGAGTCCATCAAGTTTCGGACGTTGAAAATGACTCCGCCGGGAATGAAGAGTGCGGCAGTAATCAGTGGTCGACTGAAACATTCTTGGTTGGAAAACCAAATTCTCAACAAGATGCCCGACGTCGTCGTGTTGTTGAGGCACGGTGCCGGGTGGCCTGCTTTGGAGAGGTTTTTGGACGACGCGAATGAAGCCGTTGAGCTTGCCGATAAAGTGGAATTTGGTTTCAGCCCTGCGATGCTTGTGGATAACTGCGCCCAACTGGACGTCCTGCTTAAGGAGCAGCGCGACTCTCTCCGCGAAGCTGTTCATGATGCCTACAAGCAGTATTTCAATAATGTTGATGATGTGTCAATCCGTCTACGTAAGGCAGCACAAGACATGCAAAAGGCGTTGTCTGATCTGATGGATGAGTGGAACAAGAGTGATGACGCTGTGTCTGATGATGTATTGCGTGACCGTTGGAACACGGTGATTGAAAAGGCGGAGATCCTTCGCGATGTCCTCGATGCCTTGCCTAAAGGAATTGTATTGCCATGAACCCGCCCCGCATTCTGGTAGTGGACGATCAATTGGTACACGATGAAACCGAGAGGAACATATTTCTCGATGGCGTGGGTTTGAACCCCAGCAATACCTCACCCTGGGCCGAAGTGGTGTTTTGCTCAGGCCAGCGTGAGGAAGGAATGAAGTTGACCAACGATTACGACGTCGTAAAACAAGCGGTGGCGTCCGCGGACTGGGCACTGGTCCTGCTCGACGTGCAGTTCGATTCCGGCGAGCGGGATTCCAGCGGGCGCCCTGCCGGGCAGGAAGGTGACGATTCTTTTGGCATAGTGGTCCAGCGGATCTTGGTGATGGAATACCCTGACCTGCCGGTCATCATGCTGACGGGCAAGCGACAGGAAGAAATCGGCGAGTCCGACGTACCCTATCTGTCGAAATACAAACTCGGTGCCCATGAATTGAAGCTGGCTCTGCTACGTCACGGCCGGATGGAAGTCGAGGCGAAGCGCGCGTTGCTTGGGCTCGATGACTCGATTCAAGCCAACGCCCCTGCGACCATTGCAGCCTTCCGCAAGGCGTTCATTCATGCCCGATCCGATGCCTCCGTGTTGATCCTTGGAGAAAGCGGAACGGGCAAGGAAGTATTGGCTAGCTATGTCCATCGCATGTCGAAGCGTAAGCATGGCCCTTTCATTGCTGTGAACGTGGCTGCACTTCCGAGAGATCTGGTCGAATCCGAACTGTTTGGGATCGCGAGTCAAACTGCGACACAGGTACGTAGTCGGATGGGCAAATTCGAGCTGGCCGACAGGGGGACCCTGTTTCTCGATGAAATTGGTGATATGGCCATGGACGTACAGGCAAAGGTTCTGCGTGCGCTTCATGGTAAGATCATGCGCGTCGGAGAAAGCGTGGAGAGGGATATTGATATTCGTGTCATTTGCGCCACTTCTCGCGATCTTGAAAAACAGGTGGAGTCAGGGGAATTCCGGTACGACCTGCTGTATCGCATCAACACAGTCCAGATAACCATGCCTCCGCTTCGAGAGCGAAAGGAGGATATCGCGCCACTCGCCCGAGGCTTCGTAGACAAATATTCCAAAAAGCAGGACAAGGTGGGGTTGTCGCTGTCCGATGGGGCGCTTGAATTGCTTAAGGAACAGCCGTTTTACGGCAATGTGCGAGAACTGGAGCATGTTGCGGAACAGTTGGTCGGGTCCGCTGGACATTATCAGGTCATCAGCCAGCGCGAGTTACTCGAAGTATTGGGTACATCCAAATCGACAAAGTCAACAAAATCGATGTCAACGGCTACTCCCTGTGTCATCAGCAAGCCGAGCACATTAACCGAGTTATTGGAGGTACTCAAAGAATTCACAGTGGATAAGGATGATCCTGGCCTAAAGGGAGTGCTGTCCAAGTTGGATGAGGTTGTTAATCGTCTCAAACTCCAGCTTGCGGGTGCTGCCCTGGCGAAATTCATTAATCCAAACACAGAAAAACCGATACGCCAGGCCGCAATGCGTTATTTAACTGGTGATAGCGAGCTGAAAGGAAGAAAATCTGGCCAGATCATTAATAGATTTCTCAATAGGGAACCAAATCATGAGATAAGAGATGAAGATATGAATTATCTAGTCGAGCTATGGAGGCAAGGGAATCACTAATGATGGATACCAGGGATCCTGTCGTCCAAGTCCTGACCGCCATTGCTGAAAATTCTGGCAGGAATGTTTGTACCGACTTGTCAAATTGGCATTCCCAAACTGAATGTGACTGCGCTGTCTTTTCCTACAAGCGGGATTTCTCGAAGCTTTGGGGGTTAGATAATGGCGGGATATATGGGATCATCCGAGGACTTGCTGAAAGAAAGGAGAAGGAATACACCCTTGTCGTGGTATGGGATGGGATGACGGATGAAAGGGAGGGCTTGATCGACTTGAGCCGTCACGTCACACCCTACGAATGGGCTGCGGCCCTGACGTTGGGGTTATTGCAGAAGAATAGGAGCAAGACTTCCTCCGCCCCGAAGCTGCGCTTTCTGATACTGAATTTGACCTTCCGTAAGTCTGGGCAGGGTTTTATAGAGGGTACGCTGTTCGGCATCCAGAACATCATGCCTTGGCTCCAGGACTACCGTCTTGTTTCTCAGTCACAAAACCGGGCTCGTGACGCAATCCCTCAAACTCACAATAAGTTTGCTCTTTTGCGCCAGGCTTTGTCACCTCAAGACCGCGATGCCGGGATGCTTATCGATGACATCCGGTGCCCGGAACGTGTATTGACTACATTTGGTGATGACGTGGACCGTTCAGCGCCGATGGAAGCCCTGAAGGAGGCATGGCGTCAATATTTTCTCAAGCCGGGCGACAGGCATGCCATAGCAAATATCATCGGACCGATAATACTTGCAAACGGCCTTCCGAACGAATGCAGGGAAACATGCATAAGTTCCATACATAATCAATCGTTTTCCCTGCGAGCCTTTCGTTTTCTGCTGGAGATACTTGGGCTATTGCAGATAGATTCATCCTCTTCGAAGGAAAAAATTAGGCTGGAATCTGATGGTGGCATCTTTGGCCGCCGAAAGGATGTTCGTTTTTTGTTAGTGGATGACCAATTTGAACTCGGTTATCAGCACATTGTTGCGCATTTGCTGTTTGGTAATGCCTATGACCCATCAAAATGGCAGCGGTCGCAATATGATGTGAAAAATCTTGCTAAACTTCATTGCGAGAAAACCATCGATCTACTGAACAAAGCTCTTAATTCAGTCAATGACTGGGCTTTACCTCGCATGATAAATATATGCGATATTTTGTTGCTTGATTTACGGTTATGGGACAGCGACGCAAGCAAAAAATCTTATTTTCAAAGTGTTGTCGAAATATTTGAGAAGCTTAAAGCGTATGACTTGAATGATGCAAATCTTGAAAAGGCTAAAACTGCTGCCAGCGAGATTATGCAGGATAGAGATGGCAATGAAATATATGCCATAACCTTACTTCCGCTACTTATCAGTCATTATGATCCTTCCCTGCCAATAATCCTGTTCAGCTCGACTCATCAACGCGAGGTTATAGAATTTGTCAGGCATAGACCAAACATCATTACTACATTTTCAAAACCGCTGTTTACTGGATACGAAGAAAAACAATCATCAAGTAAATTCATAAGAGATTTGGTTCGCGCTATCAATTCAGCGATGGAATTACACGAATCACGCATTATATGGGAGCGATTTCTAAATGTTAAGTGGGAAGGGAGCCCAATATTTAAAGCAAAAAATAAAGATGGAGAGATAGTATCATATAATGACAGCAATATTAAAAAAGAGCCAAACACCAAAGACGGTGAACTAAAAAAAGTATTGTCGGAGCAATATTGGGAATATATTGTAAAACAGCAATATTATGACTTCGCCTCGGTTCCATTTGAATTTATTGAAGGCGCTCTAACCCCTCGTAACGCTCAAAAATATGGTAATACCGGGTTTAACTTAATTGATGGGGACGAGAATGATGAGCAACTGCGTAACAGATTGGGGCGGTCTTTGCAGAATATTCGCAATAAAAAAGTGCATGGTCATTCGAAGCGGCCGCACGAATCTGAACACGAACACGAGAAGTGGCGGTTAATTTCTATTCTCCAATTTCTTGTGTATTTAGATTATATTGAACGTTGCAAATCTGCTCTAAAGGAAGAATTACATGTATCTTACTTTTCATGGTTCCTAAGAAAACTAAATATATATGGACAAGGATCTCCACAAGCCCTTTCTGCGAGTGAAAAAATTCCACATGTTTTCTATGCGTTATATGCTATTATGTATGCCGCCAAGACTAGTATAAAACAAAACAAGATAGCAATTTCAGATCCTACATTTAAAGCGATAAATAAACTGGCAGAACATTTTGAAACTTCATGGTAGCAAACATGCTATTTCTGATGGCAAATACATCCATTATTGCCGTCTGTTCCCATACACTCTCACCTTTTTGTCTCTATGCAAAATCGTGTTGATAGTCTATTTTGGTGATGACGTGCTGTTTCCCTGATCTGGCACGCAATGTGCTTAGCATTTTAACAGTATCAGGCCCCACTCAGCAGGGGTGACGTATCAACCATCAAGGTCCTTCTCTTATTGTTTTTTAATCCACCGTTAAGGCATAAAACCTGGCGGTGAGAATGGAAGCAGGCCGGGCGCCGAGCAATCGGCGGGACGGCGGGATGTGCGAGGGTACCCCTCGTGCGTTTCGTATCCGTTTCCATCCAAGGAGAGAGACCATGAGCAATTCCGCTTCTCAACGCCGTTTCAGGAAACGCGCCGCAAATCTTTCAAGATTGATGTCCGAGGATCCTTCCCGTTTCGTCCGGGTATGGGAGACGTTTGTCCAAGGATGGATCAGCGAGATCAACGCGCGTAGAAAGGCATGGCAGTTCGAGGGGGAGGATGCGCCCAAGGACATCTTCGGCGTTTTCGATCAGGCGCGGCGTTTGGCGCGAGCGATAGGTGCAGAACGGCATGTGATCGTGGCTATGACGCTGGTTGACCTGCGCAACGAGTGTGCGAAAACGGTCTCCCATACCTTTTCCTACCGGCTCTATCGTCTCGATGAGGACTGTACGACACGGGTCCGACGGCATGTCGGTGGTTGGCCGTGATGGTCTCCATCCATGCAGGCATGAACTTTGCTTATGGTCTGTGTGCCTTATCACAGGCGTTCACCTGAACCGAATCGCATCGCATCGT
Organism: Lentisphaera sp.; assembly: GCA_020721745.1. Taxonomy (GTDB): domain Bacteria; phylum Verrucomicrobiota; class Lentisphaeria; order Victivallales; family GWF2-50-93; genus DYMC01. Next base: position 5,381 of record DYMC01000059.1, read on the forward strand.
CCCATAATCTTTTTCTTCTGATCTGAATGTTGTTCGATCCGGCCTTTTGGCCGGGAAACGAGTGGCAACCAGGCCGGGCGCCGAGCAATCGGCTGGACGGCAGGTGTGCGGGAGAGATTCTGCGTGTTGTTGAGGTTGCTTCCCAAAAATCCCGGAGGAGAAGAACATGGCTGCCAATGACAGGCCTGCAAAAGACAAGGATTCGGTTTCAGCACTCACTAAGGTGATCTGCTGGCTCGCCGCGTTTCCTCCAGATGCTTATGGGCGGGTGAAGACGCCGTCACTGCGCGCCAAGGTCCAAGCAAATGCCATTAGCGTCATCGTGAGTCCGGTCGTCTTCACCATGGCACTGATGATCTACGGTACCGCGCTGGTCGGCAATTCGCCCTACCTTTACCTCCTGCCTGTGGTCGTCTTCGCCCTCGACAGGCTCCTTGTGGCAATGAGCTATACCCGAACCGCTGGATCCGGATGGTTGATCCTCATCCGGGCCCTCATCCTTTTGATCAGCCTCACCATGGCCTTCGCTGCGGGGCTCCTCTCCGAGAGTAAGGTCCTCCTGAAACTCATTCATGATAGAGAGGACGCGGCTACCTTGCAAACTCACGCCGGCCAAAACCTTCTTGCTCGAATAGAGGTCATCGAAGCGAAGATCCGTGAGAACGAAAAGGCATTGATGGAGCGTGACGCCATTGAGCATGAACGACTTGATGCTCTCAGGCTCTACGACCTTGAATGCCGGGGACGCGGTGGAGTCGATCCAAAGACCGGGATCCATATTAAAGGAGGGGGCAAGTGCGGCCAAAATGCCGCAACCCATCAGATAAATGCAGAAAATGCCGCTGCCCGCCTCGAGCAGCTCGAGCGCATCGCCAGCGAGAATAAGGATCTTGATGGTCAGCGCGTCAGCCTGAAGAAAGAGCTGGCGACCCTCATATCAACGAAGCGCAGCCCGGCAGATTCAGTGATGAGCTATTGGAGGGGGCTTAAAGAAGCCGGCTTTGAGGTTAGGGTCAAGATCGTGCTCCTGGCCCTATGTGTCATGTCGGCCGAGGCCTTCGCACTAATTATGTCAGAGGTGCCCGTGCCTGAGATCCATCGCCTGGCCGTGGCATATTGCGAGGGTGTCGATAAGGAACGGCTGGGGGTCTTTCGAGAAGCCGATGCGGCCGACATAGCCCGTGTGAGACAAAAAATACGGTCCGAAGCCGGTGATCGGCTGGCCCCGATGGAGGTCTCCGTCGACACCCCTACAACCCGTGATCGAATGCCTGAACGCGTCCCTGGAGACGACAAGTTAGTAGTTGAGCATGACAAGACGGTTCATTGATCTGGAGGGGCGCGTGATGACAACGACTGGGCAGGCTGAAATTCCGAAGGTCGAGCTGCTCCTTGCCTCAGCACACCAGGCTTCAGTCGTCTTAAGAAAACGCCGGGAGGTCCTGGTCCGTTCCGGCATCGACAAGGACTACCTTGGTACGGAGACTGTCCTCATGGCCTTTGCACTCCTCGGCGACCACGACCGGGATGAGCTGGTTTCAGCGGTCCGTCCTCATTGGGGGCTCCTGCAATCCAAGGGTTTGGTGTATGGCCCCTTTGAAAAGGCACCCACCCCTGAATTGCGGCTTCTCGCGCATATTCTCCCGCATGCCAAGGCCATTGTTTCGGTCTGGGAGCAGATCCGGGCGGTAGCAGATGCGCCGGCGCCGCCGGTCGATGTCTGGCAGTCGGCTTCGAGTGTACGTGGTCTTTGGGGGAGGAAGGCTTGTGTACGGTTTCGTGCCTGCAATGTTGATCACGTCTTTATAGAGCCGGATCCTGTCTTTGGGTTTCAGCCAGCGTTCCTGTCTCTCGACCCGGATGTCACAAGCACGGGGTCGTTCGCGTTTCCGATCGATAACGGCGCCATCGCTATCAGGATGCGCGACCGCGACGGAACCATATACCGCCATGTGCTGTCGGTTTCGGTGGAGGCGATATGACGCTCAGGATCAACCAGGTGGCCTTCGGCCTTGGACGCGGGGTGCTGGGCGCGACCGGAAACCGTATGGGTGTCTGGACCCAGGGCTGTTCCCTTCCCAAGTGCCCTGGATGCGCATCCATGCATGCCCGGCCGCAAAACGGCGGAAGGGAGATAAATATCGGACAATTGTTGGGCCTTGTCAGCGCTCAGGCGATCCCCCCTTCGGGTCTCACCATAAGCGGAGGAGAACCTACGGACCAGGCACCTGAAGTGGAGGCCTTCATAAAGGCCTTCCGGGATCTCTTCCCCAAGGCCGAGGTCGTGCTCTACACAGGGCTTTGTTGGCAGGAGTTTTCAGGGCGGTTTCCGGTCTTGGCGGGTCTGGCGGATGTGATTGTCGCAGGACCCTATGTGCGGACGCTACCGGCGACCCCCCTTGCCGGTTCTGCCAATCAGGAGGTGATGCTCCTGACCCCTCTCGCAAGAAGGCTCTACGAGGGTTGGCGGAACTGGCCCATGCACCGGATGCAGGTCGGAAACGGAAAGGCCGGCGATCTCGTTACCGTCGGCATCCCCCACACCCTGAGGATGACCCGGGCCGCGGCGATGATCGGCGCGACCGGGGTTACATGGGACATGAACGAGGAGGCAGAAAGACCATGAACAAGAAACTCATTTGTCCTACATGCGGTGAATCATTTGTAGACCATGACTTCTGCCCATACCACGGCTTGAGGCTTGTCCCTCAACAACTTGGCGAGTCGTCTGCCAAGCGCGAATTCTGTATGGAAAGCGAAGTTGGCATTCCAGCCGGGGCCGGTGTCACGCCATTGGACGATGAAGTGAATCCGGATAAGCCGGGCGACGCTGACGAGGATCGAACGGGCAAAATCGCAAAGATCATGAAACAGTTTGGGCTTCGCCGGGTCGCAGGCAGGGGCGCGCCTGACGCCGGCGCCATGGCACATGATGAAGGGCCGTCAGTTCTTCCGATGGAGGCGCGTGGACAGGGCTGGGCGATCGCCGGGCCTGTGCTGATCGACGCCGGGGTGGATCGCTGGCCTGTAGAGCGTCGGATAGGCGAGGAAGTGGTTTCCGGACGGTTCCACCGCTTTCACTCCGGGGCCCTGACCAACCACGACCTCTACGAAAGGCTCGGAAAGCGGGAAACCATGCATCTTCCCACGGTCTGGTTCCATGGAACCGTGGATAAGGACGGCACGCGGCTCGATTACGAGTTGTTGTCGCTTCCTGTGCCCGGGCAAGGCCTCAAGGAATGGCTCGCAGGGAGCAGGCCATCGGAACAGCGGGCCTTGCATCTATTGCCTCTCTTGGCGGAACTCCTGCGTGAGCTTGCGGCTTCGGGGGTCAGGCCCATCGTTTTCGAACCGGCCTGGCTCCTGATGTCTGAAGACAAAAAGGTGTGGCTTACTACGGCGGCGGCCCTGGCTGATGTGAACACGACTGGGGCCTATCACGTCGAATTCGAACACAGCGCCCTTCTGCCTCGTTCGTGGGCAGCGCCGGAGCTAACGCAGCAAGGCATGCTGCATGCCAATTCAGCGGTTTTCTCCCTCGGACAGGTCCTTGCGCACGCAGTCTGGGGGAAACCATGTTCCCTGGATGAAATCCTGGCGGGCAGAGTCCCTTTCAAATCGGTCTCCGATCCTCGCCTTGCGTGGGTGATGATGGGTTGCCTCTGGCCGCGGGCTGCCGAACGCTGGACCGTGGAACAGGTCATTCAGGCCGCAGGATGTCACGATCTCCAGGAAATACCGGAGGCACCGCCCTGGGAGTCGCTTGCTCCCGGGGCGTCCGGCTCCGCTTTCGCCTTTGCGGGCGTCTCCTTCTGGCGCCTTGAGGACCTCCTTGCGAAAGCAGTCAGGCCGGAGCACTGGGACGAGGCCCTGGTAAGGATGGATGCGATACTCGACTGGGCAGAGGAAACGGCATGGGCGGGCCAGGTCGGTTTGTTGAGAAGGGCTATCGAGGAAGGCAGGAGTCCCGATTGGGTGCTCGTGGCCCTGACTCGCGCCGTCCTTCCCGACACCCCTCTGACCTGGCGCACACTGGACCTCTCGGACGGCGAGGCGGCCCGGAGCCTTGCAGGTCTGGCGCAGAGGGCGCTTCGGGGGGAGAAAGGCCCCGAGGAGATGATGCTCAAACTGTTCAACGCGGATCTAAGAGGGGCATTTACAGAAGTTTCTCATAAATCCCAAGCGTAAAGGAGACCGCCATGTCCACAACAACGATATCCGTAAGCACGCTGGTTCTCGCCGTACCCGTGATCGCAGCGCTGGAGGGGATTCGTCGCTTGGAGGCGGCCTCCAGGGAGATGGACCGGCGTCGGAAAATCGGCAAGGCAAACAAGGCCATATCCGAGCAGGAGGAGCGCTTCCAGAAGGCGGTTTCGCGTCTCGACGATGCCGTCAGGCGCTTGCCTGATCTGAAACTGCGCACCCCCAAGTTACCTGCGATCAGTAGCAATGAGTCGCAGGGCCCGGAAATGCTCGAATCATATGTGAAACGGCTGACCGAAGAAGTAAATCGGTTTGAGGCTCAATTGGATGCCTCCATCGCGGAAGCCGAGCGTATACTCGACCGTCGTGTAAAAAAGGCCGCCACATGGCGTGCCGCTACGGACCTCGAACAGCAATGCAAAATCCTCGAACAGCGATGTAGGGACCTTGCCCCACACGCTGGAGAAGTTTTCACCGTTCCAAGGATTGGGAAAAGGCCTCATGAAGACGCGGAACTGGAAGAGGTGGAGAGCTACCTCTCGGTACTCCGGGAAATGCACGAAGGATTGCGTCGTGGACATGACGCCCTGCGGAAACGGGTCGCATCCCTCGAGTCCGCCATGGCCCTGGCGGGCAAAGAATTAAAAACAGGTGCCGCCGAAGATGCCCTGTCCAGGCATCAAACGGAAAAGAAAGCGCGGGCGATCACAGAACTGCAGGCACATAGGGATAAAGAGCTTTGCAGGAACGGCCTGAGTCTCGATGATCTCTCTGACTCCCTGCGCGATCAGATCGCCTGGGCGATGGAGCAGGCTCACCGGAACGATTATCGGGAGGACATCTCGCGATGGATCTCGCGCGAAAAACAGCGGCGGCGAGATGTCGCACGGGCACTCGATTTGCTTGGGACACCTCCCGTCCTGCTCCATGAGGATGCCGGTCTTACGAGGCGCTGGGAAAGTCTCGCCCAAAAACTTCAGCGCATCGCAGGGGGTCTCGATGACCTTACGACCAGCGTCGAGCGTGAATACGAGCAACTCAAAAACGATGCGCTCCTCATGGTCAACACCGGCCTTGCCAGGGCCGACTGGATCAGCGCCATGTACGCCGAAGGCTTCGAGGTCTTCGAGAACGGGGACGGCAAGGGGCTGGTCGTGGTCGATCTCGATCATCCGGAGACATGGCTCGATGTGACACCGCTCAAAGCGGAGGGCGGGGGTTTTGGAGCCATAATCGAGATGAAGACCGACGCCAAGGCACTTCCCGACGAGGCCAAGGTGACAGATGCCATCTGCGCCAAGCTCAAAAGGGCAGCAGTATCGGCCTTGCCCGAGGTTTCCACCAAGGCGGAGGAGGTCGATCGCAAAACCCGCATCGAGCGGGCGCGGCGTCCGAAAGCTCTGGCCCAGCGGCTGTAGGATTGGGCATAAGGAACTGCACAAATACGAAAGGAGTAATCCCATGTCGAACATTCGTGTCCGTCTTGATGATGAACTTGCCGAAAACATCGTGCTCGCAGCCCAGGTATCGAGCTGCATCGTATTGGTGGGCCAACGCCAGTTCGACCGTTTCATGCTCGCCAAGCCTGAAGGCACACCCCGTATCCTCAGTCTCGAGCGGCTCTGCCACGAGAGTATTGCCGCCCGTGCAACCTGGGTGTTCGAACCGGCTCGGGGAAATGCGCTGCTCGCGTACATGAACGGGGAAGCGAAAATCAAGACGGCCCTGCCCACGGAACTCAACAACAAAAAGGGCCTCAAGCTGATCGAAGCGATTACGGCCTTTGCCGAGTTGAAGCCGGCGGATAACGAGACGCGCTTTGCCCTCGTGGTAAACGCAGGGTTGATGATAGTGGATCCCGCGGGGCCTCGCGACGAGGATTTCACGCTGATCCGGGCCATCGAGCATTTAGCCCGGGAAAGCGACCGCTCTCACGTACTGTTCCTGCGTGTACCACGCGCAACATCGCTTCCGGCCGCCATCCTGACGGCCCCGCAGGTCAGGACGGTCCACATCAACGCCGCCTCGCGCGATGTCCGTTACACGTATTCGAAAGTTCGGTGCCAGGGGCTTGCCGAGCGCTGTGGGGTTGAACCCAGCTCTGTTGCCCAGACGCTTTCCAGCGCTACAGAGGACTGGACCTTAAACCAGATCGATGCACTTGTGCAGACCGCGGAGCGTCAGGACATCATGGAGCAACAGGATATCGAGGAAATGGCCCGTGCGGTGCGCATCGGCACCACTCACAGCCCTTGGGCGGGCGAGCGTATCAGGGCGGCCGTCAAGGGCGCACGGGAGGAGCTGTCAAAACGGGTGATCGGTCAGCCGAAGGCGGTCGACTCCGTGGTGACGTCCCTACGCAGGGCGGTAACCGGCCTTTCGCATGCACACAAAAGCCAGGGGTCCCAGGCACCAAGGGCGATATTCTTCTTTGCCGGACCTACGGGAACGGGGAAAACCGAGCTTGCAAAGGCCGTGAGCCAGCTCGTGTTCGGACAGGAACAGCTCCTTCGATTCGATTGCGGAGAGCTCCGCCAGGAACACGCGGTGGCGCGCCTCATCGGGGCACCTCCAGGATATGTAGGATACGACCAGGGTGGCGAGCTGACCGAGGGGGTCCGATCGAAACCGAACAGCGTGGTGTTGTTCGACGAAATCGAGAAGGCCCATCCCAGGCTTCTTGACACATTGCTCGGGGTGCTGGACGACGGCCGCCTTACCTCAGGTCAGGGCGAAACGGCCTATTTCGGCCAGGCGATTCTGATCTTCACCTCGAACCTGGGGATGTACGAGGAAGTGGCTTCAGGAAACGGGAGGATGACCAGGCGCCCGCTTTTCAATTACGATACCCCATTCGATATGATCGAGCGGGAGGTCAGGTCGTCCATTCGCGAGGAATTCGTGACCAGGCTCGGGCGCCCAGAACTCCTGGGGCGTTTCGGCGGCGCTGAATCCGTCACTGTCTTTGACTACCTGAGGGATCTTGAGAGGGTTTGTCGCAAGTTCGTGTCCAACATCGCCGCCAGGGTAAAACGGCTGCATGGAGTCGAGCTGGTCGTGGATGACAAGGTGATCAAACGGGTGGTCTCGCTGATTCAATCACGCCCGGACGCACTCGTGCTCGGTGGAAGGGGTTTGGCCCTGGAACTCGACCGTGTGCTGACAAACCCGCTCTCTGACTACCTGTTCGACGAACCGGTCCGCGACCGCACACTGCACGTTTCGCTCGATAGCGACAGGACGGTGTTCCTGAATCCGTGAGCCTACGGCCAGGGTATTTGTTCCGTGCGGCAAATAGCCCCCGTCCATGGGGGC
>DYMC01000269.1 GCA_020721745.1 Lentisphaera sp.
GCCTGATGATTGGCGGGCCTGGGGAGCGCGATTTTAGTAGGGTGCATGTGTGCTATCCATGGGGCTGCCAGTTGGCTTCTACAGGCTTCGGGATCAATGGCTAGGTGTTTGGCATATCGTTACGTGTGACTGTAACGGTTTTTTATTTACTGGTCACGCCATTGTACAAGCTTTCCAGGTCTAGCAGGCTGCAGCTGGTTTTCCGGCTGATCAGGCAATCGGTATCGCCTGGGACGTAATCGAAAGAACAGGATTTTTGTTGTAGCTCCAGCCAGTCCTCCCGAGGGTATTTATCTTCGGGGAGATTCGGCGGGAAATATACGCACATGTTGCACAATTCTTTTGTTTTGTCTGATTCATCACGCATGAAGGGTTGATCCTCGCTCTATGGAGGAAAACTGAGCATTTCGAGAACACAAAAAAGCCTACAGATTAACTAGGCTAATGGAAGTGTCGTTCAGGCGGTATCCTACACCCGCTGTCGATGCCGTGTGAAATGCGCTTTACCTTAATCACGCAGGGCATTGTCACTCAAGATGCTGGTCACGGCCTCTGAGGTGGTTTCCGCCCGGTTTTCGGGTTGGGGTTCTGATGTGCTGCGCAGGGTATCGAGCAATGGTTCCAGACGCTTTTTATCGACGTCTCTGTTAATGGATTTTTCGGCTTCGTCCAGGAGCCATTGCCGGATTTTCGGATTTTTCCTGGCTGCGTTAATCAACATCCCTCCCAGAATGATCTTTTGGCCATTCTCCATTTTCCGGCTCTGTTCGCGAAGGCGGGCTAGTCTGGCTTCGGCTTCCGCTATTTTCTGGTGTAAACTATGTGCCATAGTGCTATCCTCATGCGGTTGATAGCAGGTATGTTATCATGCACGGATGAGTACAGCGAATACTGTAAATGCGCACTTACGACTTGCTACGCAAGTCCGTGCGCCCTGCGGGGCTTCTGAAAAAGTCCTAAATGGAGATTTCTGCCATGGCCATCTACCACGCTAGTACCAAAGCGATATCGCGCAGTACAGGACGATCCGCCGTCGCTGCTGCCGCCTATCGGGCGGGTGCCGAGCTGGTCGATGCGCGTACCGGTCTGGTCCACGACTACACCCGCAAGGGCGGTGTCGTGTGGACCGAGATTCTCACGCCGGATGGTCTTGGCTGTGAACGCAACGCGCTCTGGAACGCCGCCGAGCTTGCGGAGAAGCGCAAGGATGCCCGTACCGCCCGGGAATGGATCGTTGCACTCCCTTCAGAGTTATCTGCCGAACAGCGGACGGCTCTGGTCCAGGATTTCGCGCAGGCGCTGGTGGTGCGTTATGGGGTAGCGGTGGACTTTGCGATCCACGCCCCCGACCGGGAGGGCGACCATCGGAACCACCATGCCCATCTTCTTACCACGACCCGGCAGTTTAGTCGCGCGCCTGACGGCGGGCTGATGCTCGGAGCCAAAGCCCATATAGAGCTATCCGACAAAGCCCGTCGGGAGCGTGGTCTGGAGGGTGCTGCCGAAGAAGTGAAAGCGGTCCGGGAACTCTGGGAACGGACGGCCAATGCCGCGCTGGAGCGGGCTGGAGTAGCCGCCCGGATTGATGCCCGCAGCCTCCAGGCGCAGGGGGTAGATCGGGAGGCCACCCAGCACTTGGGACCGACCGCCTCAGAAATGGAACGGCGGGGAAAAGGTTCTGACCGGGGCGACGGTAACCGCGTGGTTCTTGCCCATAACCGGGAACGGGAACGTCTGGCGGCGGAGATTATCGACCTGCAAGCGGCCCTGGCGCGGCGGGAACAGACCCTGGAATCAGCCCGCCTGCGTCACGCGCAAAGGGATGCACTTGCGATACAAGAACGCTGGCGGGCACGGCAGGCAGAACGGGCAAGGCGCCGGAAACGGGAGGCGATCCTGGAACGT
>DYMC01000270.1 GCA_020721745.1 Lentisphaera sp.
GACGATTCCTATAAGTTTCTGGCAAGGCCGTTGGAAGAAATCGCGAGGCAGAATTTTTTTGATTGTTAAAATTTGACGATGGTCTCCAGTAGTAGCCGATAGGGCTATTATTGAAGAATTTTTTTTAGGAGACCATCGTTATGGACAACAGTAGTGTAATTGAAGTTCTTGGGCAAGCTGAATTTGGTACGGCTGGTGAAATTTTTCGGAATTTCGTTCGCACGGCGACCCAAGGGATTGTTTTGGATGTCATGTCCGAGGAGCTTGAGCGTTTGTGCGGGCCTCGTTATCGGCCTGACGCGGATTCGGAATTCATGCGAGCTGGCACGGCTGAGGGCTATGTTTATATCGAGGCTGACCGCGAGCAGATAACGCGGCCTCGGGTTCGTCGCGAAAACCCCGACGGCACGACCAGCGAGGTGCAGCTGGAGAGCTACACGGCCGCCCAGGACCGAAGCGAGTTCAAGCGTCTGATACTGAATTCGATACTGGCTGCCGGCTCACAGAGCAAAACCGGCAAGGTAGTCAATAATCAGCGTGGCAGCAGTGCATCGCAGATATCCCGGCTGTTCCAGCAGCACGGCCGCGAGCGTTTCGCCGAGCTTCGCAGGCGTAGGCTCGACTGTGATGACAATGGCGAGTGCTACGACTGGCTGGGGTTGATGGTCGACGGCGTGGTGCTGTCCAAGGACATAACAGCCATCGTCGCTGTCGGTATTACGACGCATGGTGACAAAATTGTGCTGGACTTCGAGATAGGTTCCGGCGAGAACTATGAAGTTGCGTTAGCCCTTGTAAAACGGGTACAAAACAGAGGTTTTGCTCCGCCGGAAGGCAGGCCTCTGCTGGCTGTGCTCGATGGCAGCGAGGCGTTGCGGAAGGCCGTCAAAGCGATTTTTTCAACGTCCCTTTTCCAGCGGTGCCTGATTCACAAGGAACGGAATCTCAGGCGATATCTGGCAAAAAAAGATTGGGCGACGATGACGGAGATGATGGACAGACTACGCAAGGCGCAGGGGCCGGAAGCTGGTATTCTGGCGTTGTGTGAACTCGATGAATTCCTGGCCGGCAAGAACTCAGCCGCCCGCGAAAGCCTCCACGAAGGCGGGCTTGACCTGATAACCGTGCATCTGCTGGATGTGCCGGCGACGCTGAACCAGAGCCTGACGAACACGAATATGATCGAGAATGTGATATTGAATTTTCGGCGAACGAGCGGTCGGGTTTGCCGCTGGCAGGCACAGACTGACCAGGCCGCCAGGTGGCTCGCTACGGGCCTTACAGAGGCCGAGAAAGGCTTCCGCAAAGTCTCGCACAGTCGAGACCTGCCCATGCTGGCAGAGGCCTTGGAGAGCGACCGCTACTATGCGGCGTTGAAAGAATACCAAGCCGACCTGCCCGAGGCATTTCGCGCTGCTGCTGCCGCTTCGCTCCGGGCTGCGCCCTCCGCTACGCGGCAGCAGCAGCCCATTGACAACCACCAGTGATTAATGTAACATGAATACCAATGCTGGAGATCAAAGAGTTTTAACAAGAAAAGAAATCCCCCCCATACTGGTCGAGACAAGAGAAAGTTTGGATTTTGCGATTGCCGTCGTAGCGTTGCACGCATTGATGAAAGTCGTCGCGTGGCAGAAAGTCCATAAGTTGCGAAAAGATCGTGCGTCCGGTGTACATGGGCTACTCCTTGTGTAGAGTGACCCCTAAAAAGTACAACGTCGCTGAAGTCGATCCAAGTCGTTTTTTGATGTAACATTATTTATATGAGTAAGTTAACAAAATTTCAAATCCCAACGTTGGGACAGCAGTGTTTGTCAGATAATGATAAGTCGAGTTGGTTTGACGATAATTATTTAGTCGCGTAACAAATTGGAGACTTGACTGGAAAAAAGGTCACAAGGGTTC
>DYMC01000060.1:0-6360 GCA_020721745.1 Lentisphaera sp.
GGCTTCGTTTCATTGAGCTTGAATTTTGTCCTTGCCCCTCTAGCTTATGGGCTTTTGCGCCAGAGATGCAAACATCCTTGGCGGGCTGATATTTATACAAAAGGAGATGACAGCATGTCTGAATCATTTTTACAGGAACGTTTCGCGGAGAGGATAGGAGGAAAACTCTTTGGCAAGGACACGAAGATATACAAGTTCGAGAAGATAAAGCGCGCACGCCGTGCGGCGCTGGCCGCAAATCCAGGCGTCGAGATAATAGACATGGGAGTTGGCGAGCCCGACGATATGGCGTTTCCCGAGGTTGTTGACGCGCTCTGCCGCGAGGCCGCGAAGTGGGAGAACAGGACATACGCGGACAACGGCATCCAGGAGTTCAGATGCGCCGCGGCAAAATACATGGAGGAGCTCTATGGTGTCCAGATTGACCCCGACAAGGAGATATGCCATGCGATAGGATCGAAGTCCGCCCTCTCGATGCTGCCGGTCTGTTTCGTGAATCCCGGAGATGTGGCCATAATGACCGTCCCCGGCTATCCAGTCCTCGGCACGTGGACGAAATATCTCGGCGGCGAGGTGGTCAATCTGCCGCTGGAGGACAGGAACAATTTCTTTCCGGACCTCGATTCGGTTCCGTCGGAGAAGCTTGAGAGGGCGAAACTGCTTTATCTAAACTATCCGAACAATCCCACCGGTGCATCTGCGAATTTCGCGCAGTTCGAGAAGGCGGTGAAGTTCGCGAAGAAGCACCAGTTGCTGATAGTCTCCGATGCCGCATACGCCCCGCTCAACTTCAAGGGGAAGCCGCTCAGCATCCTCTCGGTTCCCGGCGCGAAGGATGTCGCGGTCGAGCTCCACAGCATGTCGAAGGGATTCAACATGACCGGATGGCGTCTGAGCTGGGTCTGCGGCAATGAGCTTGCCGTGAAGGCTTTCGCCAACGTGAAGGACAATGCCGACAGCGGCCAGTTCGCCGCCATTCAGAAAGCCGCCGTGGAGGCACTGTCGAGACAGTCCACAATCACCCCGGCCATCAGTGCGAAATACGAGCGCAGGCTGAAATCAATGACATCCACTCTCCAGAAAATAGGTTTCCCGGCGAAGATGCCGGAAGGGTCGTTCTATCTCTACGTGAAATGCCCGAAGGCCGTCGCCGGAGGCAGGAAATTCGAGAGCGCGGAGCAGTTCAGCGAGTGGCTGATCCGGGAGAAATACATAAGCACCGTCCCATGGGACGATGCCGGCGCATACGTCCGCTTCAGCGCCACATTCGTCGCCCGCGGCGGGGAAAAAGAGGAGCAGAGGGTCCTTGCGGAATTCGCAAAACGCCTGTCAGGACTTAAATTCGAGTTCTGAGAGGGGAGCAGGATGCAGGATACAAGATACAGGATGCAGGATCTTTACACGCCCCCTGAAAGGCACCGGCGGGTTTACCCGTTCTCCTCTGGAGAAAGAGCAGGCGGGCAGGATGCAAGAATCTCGTTATCATGTTCACCGTTATCTCGTTCGCCGTGAAGGCTAAAGTGAAAAGTGAAAGCTGAAGGGATTTCCCAAACCAGATCGGTTTCTACTAATGAGGCCATCATATTGTTTACATTATGTTGAAATATGACATAGGTTGAAAACGCCATTTCGGGTAGTATCTTGCGTTGTAGGATAAAAAGAAGAGTGCCGGCTCAGAAAAGTCGTCACGGGATCGGAAGCGGGAGGAAACAATGAAAATTAAAACCAATCTTATTGATAATCCGCCCGAGGAGGGAATCGCTTCTGTCGTGCAGACTCCTTTGGGGCGGTCGGGGAAGGGAGGTTTGTATAAAATCAACCGAATACAACTAACCGGATTCAAGCGGATACTGGATCTGAAGTTGGAAATCCGGCCATTCATGGTGCTTGTCGGCGCCAACGGGGTTGGTAAGACTTCTTTTCTGGATGCCCTCTCCATCCTGTCCGCCTCGGCATCAGGCAACCTAAACGCCGCCTTGTCCGGATTCGGCGGAGTTGCGAATCTCTTGACCCGCGGTAGAACCGAAGATTTGTCATTCCTCGTTGATATGACGGTACCCGGTCACGAGCCCCTTGAATACCAACTCCGGCTTGAACCCAAGGGAGCGGGGTATTCCGTTTCCAGAGAGCTGTTGTGTCAACGTCGGTCTGGCTTCCCTGAACCTTTCAAGCACATTGATTCATCGTATGGGGATATCAAGTACTACGGAACAGAGGAAAACCGTCTCGTCCGCCCCGACTGGGAACATAACCCCTTGGAAACATCGCTCTCGCAGGTCCCGAAAATGTTTCGGCAACCTGAGGAGCTCAGGCGCATCCTGGCAACCGCCACACAATATCATGTTTTGGATGTCGGCCCCCGTGCGCCGGTGAAAATGCCCCAGCCTATGAAGCCTGCGACCTTGCCGGGGCACGACGGTGCCGATCTGGTTCCGTACCTGTACACGCTGCGTGAGGCGGAACGGGATCGCTATGCGGCGGTTCTGGACGCATTGAAAACCGCCTTCCCGTATTTCGATGAGCTGACTTTTCCGCCAGTGGCGGCCGGCATGCTGGCTATGACCTGGAAAGACAGAAAATTCAGCAAGCCGATCTACATGAACGAACTCTCCGAAGGCACTCTGCGATTCCTCTGGCTTACAGCGCTGCTGCAAAGCCCCCGTCTTTCCACCATCACCATGATCGACGAGCCGGAGGTCAGCCTGCATCCGGAATTGTTGAGTCTCCTGGCCGATTTGATGCGGGAGGCGTCCAAGAGGACCCAATTGATTGTCGCCACCCACTCCGACCGCTTTGTTCGCTCTCTGAATCCTGATGAGCTGGTGGTCATGGATTTGGATGATGACGGGTGCGCATCGGCGACATGGGCCGATGCAATGGATATCGACCGATGGCTGGCCGAGTACAGTCTTGACGAAGTATGGCGCATGGGCCGAATGGGTGGGCGGCCATGAAAATAAGTTTCATCGTTGAAGGCAAGACTGAAAAGGCGTTTCTTCCTTGTCTGCGTGAATTCTTGCGCAATCGCCTGGTGGCCGGAGCCATGCCCAAGTTGGACCCTTTCCCCTACGACGGACGCATCCCTAAAGGGGGTAAATTAAAACGGGTCGTGGAAAACCTTTTGGGTGGAAGGAACCCTGCAAACCATGTCATTGCACTGACCGATGTGTACACAGGCACACTCCCTCGCGACTTCCTCGATGCGCAAGACGCCAAGAATAAAATGAGGCAATGGGTGCCCGGCGAGTCGAGATTTCATCCCCATGCCGCCCAATATGATTTCGAAGCGTGGCTTTTGCCCTATTGGCCGACGATTCAAAGATTGGGCAAAACATAATAAAGCCGCCCCGGGCGGCAGTCCGGAAACCGTGGACCATGACAAATCGCCCGCATACCGAATCAAGGAAATCTTTGAGATCGGGGAATGCCGGGACAGCTATGTCAAGCCCCGCGATGCAGCGCGTATCCTAAGGGAAAACGACCTGTCTGTCGCCATCAATCAATGCGTCGAACTGAAAGCTATGATCAACACGATTCTTTCTTTATGTGGAGGCTCCGTCATCCCATGATTCTGATCGGATGCTTTTTTCCTTCCTACCGTCTACTGTCTATCGGCTACTGAATCGGAGGCCGCCCGATGAAGTTCACAACTTGATGATGGGAATATGGTGGTTGATCTTCGCGCAATTCCAGATATTGAAACACAAGCAGTCCATTTCTCGATGTTTTTGTCTAGTGGATCAACTGGGAGCTTCATGAGGATTCTAATTTTGGCCGATCTTGAGTATTGCCCGCCGGAGGATATTAGCGCAGGGGCCGACTTGCTGGTCGCCTGCGGGGATGTCCGGGACGATCTGATCCTGAAAGCGGCCGAGCTGTCCGCCTGCCGGAAGATATTCGCGGTGAAGGGCAACCACGATCTTCCGACGGACTTTCCGAGCCCGGTATCGGATCTTCACCTGAACGTGGAATGTTTCGACGGTCTCCGGTTTGGCGGATTCAATGGCTGCTGGAAATACAAGCCGAGGGGGAATTACCTCTACGGGCAGGATGAAGCCAGACAGCTACTTGCCAGCTTCCCCCGCGTGGATGTCTTTATAGCGCATAATTCGCCGAAGGGTATCCACGACAAGGACGATGATGTGCACTCGGGTTTCGAGGCTTTCAACGAATACATCGCCAGAGCAGATCCAAAGTATATGTTCCATGGTCACCAGCATTTGAGTGCGGAGAGCATTCTGGGCCGGACAAGGGTCGTCGGCGTTTTCGGGCATGCGATGATCGAAATGCAGGCAACGACAAGTCTACCTATGAAACCCTTTTGAAATGTGGAAAATCTGGTGATACCTTCTTTTCTAAAAAAAATTACAAGGAGGAAACGAAGGGAAGAAAGTTTTCAACCACTAATTGACACTAACTCGTCACTAATGACAACCGCATTGCAACTACGAAACACGCAAGACGCGAAAAAATTTCCGTCCAGAATTTGCCGCGCTCCCGAGAGCGACACCTGTCCGCGCCTGGCGCGGACAGCGGCAAATTCATTTCCCTCCGTTTCCTCTGTTACCTCCTTGTGAAAAGTCTTTCTACACAGAGGTGGGAAAGGTTTGGTGATTTCCGCGTTTTTCGTAGTCCGTTAGTGTTCCATTAGTGTAGATCAGTGGTAAAAAAAGTGATTTTATTTTTCTTCCTTTCCTCCGTTACGTCCTTGTAAAACGAGATTGGTATCAAGTTAAATTCCATGACATTTCGGGTTCTGAAATGGAGTGAGCCAATTGCAAAACTTCGGACGTGCAAGCGCGTACCTCCATTTTTACGCCGATTTTCGAAAAAATCGGCGTGGAGGGGCATGCTCTTGACACGTATGAAATCACGTGTTGCCATGCCCGCGAAAGGAGTTTTGCAATTACCTCGGAGTGATATGACTGCACAGATATAAAAGGGGGAATTTGCAATGCATGTTTCGGAATTTCTATCGCTTGTGAGAGGAAGGTCGAGCTGCAGGTCGTATCTCGACAAGGATGTTTCCGACGAGGCGATAGGGTTGTGCCTGGAGGCGGCGTGCCTCGCTCCTTCCGCCTGCAACAAGCAGCCATGGCGGTTCATCATCGTGAAGGACAAGGCGACGCGCTTGAAGGTCTGCGAGGACTGCCTTCTTCCGGCGATTCCAATGCCTTGGCTCAAGACGGCGCCTGTGCTCGTGGTGCTTTGCGCGGAGAAGAATTTTCTCACGCACAAGGCAGCCCCTCTTTTTTCCGGGATACCATACCATTACATTGACTGCGGGATAGCCGGGGAGCATTTCGTGCTCGCCGCCGAGGCGCAGGGGCTTGGCAGTTGCTGGATAGGCTGGCTGAACACGAAGAGATTGCGGAAACTTCTCTCCATCCCATCCAATCTCGATATCGTATCCATGATAAGCCTCGGACACCCCGCCGCCAGAGGCGAGCAGCCGCAGAAAAAAAGTATCGCCGAGATCAGTCGAAGAATTGGAGATTAAGGATGTTGGAGTTCACGACTTCAGTCGTGAGGGTGAAAAGGCGCAACACTGAAGTGTTGAAATCCAACATGGTGGAAATATTGGGGAGCGATATGTATAATTGGCGTAAAATGAGCGTTGAGCAGAGGGAAGATGTTTTAAAACTGCGAAAATCGCAGAAACTTCCCTGGCATAGTCCTCCGCACCGTGGCGGATCAACGCGAAGATTTCATGTCTCCGGGGCATGTTATGAACATCAGCCTATTATCGGCAAGACAGTTGAAAGAATTTCGGCATTTAAAGAAGAATTAATCAATAAGCATTCTGTCCATGGTTCTGATGTGCTTTTTGGTGTTGTGCTTCCCAACCATTACCATATTTTGGTCTATACCGATGGAATTGAGGCATTTTTGAAGAGCATTTTCAAGCTTCATCAGTCAACAGCCTATAAATGGAATCGAGAGGATATGGCAAAAGGAAGAAAAGTCTGGTGCAATGTTGTTGAATCGGCAATTAAATCCGAGCGTCATTTTTGGGCGACCATTAACTATATCCATCACAATCCAGTAAAACATGGATATGTGAAGAAGTGGACAGAATGGCCGTACTCGACTGCAAAAGATTACCTCGATCGTGTAGGCAGAGAACAGGCTCTAAAAAACTGGATGGAATATGACATCAGCGACATGGGGAAAGATTGGGATGAAGTAGATGCTGGAGTCCACGACTTCAGTCGTGAGCGTGAAAAGGCGCAACACTGAAGTGTTGAACTCCAACGGGGACGGAAGCCCCGATCGCAGCAAGGGGGAAAATCGGTGAAGGACGTTGGAGTCCACGACTTCAGTCGTGAGCGTGAAAAGGCGCAACACTGAAGTGTTGAA
>DYMC01000060.1:6460-12771 GCA_020721745.1 Lentisphaera sp.
CTCCAACGGGAAGGATGATAGGCTTGTTGTTCACACCCGCAGATGCATTTCGGCTCTCCGCCATGCCCAGCACATGTGGGAGACTGTCACGAAGAAGGATGCCGGATGCCGTGGGATGAATTCGATGAAGAGGTCGAGGGCGAATGTCTTTCCTCCAAGGCCCTGGGGGCCGATCCCGAGGCTGTTCACGTCATGCAGGATGGACTTCTCCAGCTTTGCGATGCGCGGGTCTGTATTTCTCTCTCCGATTTTGCGGAAGAAAAGTTTCTTCGCGGCCGCGAAGCCCGAGGCCCTGTCGCCGCCGACGCATACGGCGACAGCACCCGGCGGGCATCCCTTGCCCTGGGCCTTGACGACGGAATCAATGACGACTTTGCGGATTCCTTCGATGTCGCGTTCGGCTCCGAGGCTTTCGTCCGGCAGTGAGTATTGTGTTCCTATGTTTTCGCTCCCGCCGCCCTTCATGAGCAGGTGGACGATGTCGTGTCTCAGTCTAGGGTTGATGTCGAACTCTATGGCCGGGGTCTTGTCCGAGAGATTGTCCTGATAGGATTTTCCCGTGAGCGAGCAGACGGTGTTCACCCGGAGGAAGCCTTCTTCAGTCGCCTTTGAGACGGCGTTGCGGACAGCGGCCCGGAGTGGGCTGTCAGCGCCGTGGCAGTTCGCCGATGAGACGGAGAAGAGGAGTGTGCCGGTGTCCTGGCATATGGGGCGTTTTTTTGTTTTTGCGATTTTCGCATTTTGGAGCATGATGGAGAGCTGTGATCTGGCTATGGAGTTTGCGGGCTCGAGCTGAAGCGCCTTTTCGAGTGCGCGGAGGACATCGTCCGGGAGCTCGCAGGAGCATTTCGCTATGAGATGCAGAATATTCTCTTCCAATTTTTTTGTAGATATTTTTTGCATTTATTGGGTCAGTCTGTTTTGAATAGTCTAGCCAGTTCCTTGAATTTTTCAACGATGTCGTTGGCTTCGCAGATTTCGGTGACCATTGCGATTCTCTTTGCGCCGGCGGCGAGGAGTTCCGGTATATTGGCGGCCTTGATGCCTCCCATGACGGTGACTGGTATTCGGACGCTGCGCACGACATTGCGGAGGACATCGAGTCCGAGCGGAGGAATGCCGGTCCTCTTGGTGCCGGTGTGGAAGATTGGTCCGATGTTGATGTAGCCTGCGCCTTTTTTTTCTGCGTCGAGAGCCTCGTCGAGGGAGTGTGTCGAGACGCCGACAAAGAGCTGTTTTGCGAAATTCGCAATGCGCCAGTGCGGGATGTCGTCCTGTCCGAGGTGGACGCCGTCGGCTCCGCATGCGAGGGCGATGTCGGGGCGGTCGTCAATTATCAGGGCAATCCCGTGAGCGGAGCAGATTTCTCTGAAGTTGTCCGCTTCCTGCATGATTTCTCTGGCGGGTTCGTTCTTCATCCGGAGCTGGACGATGTCCGCGCCGGCCGATGCGAGTTGTTCGAGGACAAATTGCAATGGCCTGCCCTTGGTGAAGCCCGGGCTTATGACCGGATATATCCCCGGTGTCTGGAGGGCGGCGCGGAGCTTTTCCTTGTTCATCGCTGGAATTCTCTTGGGTCCATGGGCTTGATGTTGAAGTCAGGGGTCCACTTGAATGATTGTGAATAGAACTTGTTCGGGTTGTCGAAGAGTATTGACTTCACGGTTTGCTCCGGATGGCCGTCCTTCTTCATGAATTCGCAGGTCTTGACGAGGCTGAGGGGGTCGGATATCCCCCAGTCGGCTGAGCCGTCTATTATCATGCGCTCGTGCCCAAATTTCCTCACGATGGACGACACTCTCTCTGGTGTGAGTTTGGAGATGGGATAGACGGTCATTCCGGTCCAGCATGCGGTTTCCCTTGCTATGGGCATGGAGGCCTCGTCGTTGTGGTCTATGAGTATTTTCTCCTCGGGGAATCTTTCGTTTCTAATGACGGCCAGTGTGCGTCTGATGGCGTCCGGCTTGTTGAAATGTGCGAGATGGACGATGACGAGCATTTTTTTTCTGTGCGCTATCTGGAGCTGCTCTGCGAATATCTGCTCTTCGGGGTCGTTGATGTTGTTAAAGCCGATTTCGCCCATGGCGACGCATCTGGGATGGTCGAGGTATTCATTCATTCCTGAGATGACTTCGCGTGCGAGGGAGACGTTTTCGGCCTCCTTTGGATTCACGGAGACTGCCGCGTAGTGGTCGAGTCCGAATCGTTTTGCCCGGACGGTCTCGAAGTCGAGGATGAGCGAGAAGTAGTCGAAGAATGTTCCCGCGTGCCGTCTGGTGGTTCCGAGCCAGAAGGATGGTTCGACGCAGGCTCTGATGCCCGCCGCGAACATGTTCTGGTAGTCGTCCGTGGTGCGCGAATACATGTGGATGT
Organism: Lentisphaera sp.; assembly: GCA_020721745.1. Taxonomy (GTDB): domain Bacteria; phylum Verrucomicrobiota; class Lentisphaeria; order Victivallales; family GWF2-50-93; genus DYMC01. Next base: position 8,834 of record DYMC01000060.1, read on the forward strand.
GGGGCTCTATTATGATCATGTCATTTTCCTTTTTATATTGGTTCCGAGGTAATTGCAAAACTCTTTTCGCGGGCATGGCAAGCATGCCCCTCCACGCCGATTTTGCGAAAAATCGGCGTAAAAATGGAGGGACGCGCTTGCGCGTCCGGAGTTTTGCAATTGGCTCGGTTCCATGTTGTCTGCATTCAGATCAGGCTGTCCTGCGGTTCATTTTTCTTTTTCGCCTCGAAGTCGGTCCATTCCCCGTCCTTGTCCTTCTTTCCGACGAGGACTTCGATTTTGCGTTCAATCACCTTGAGTTTTGCGGAGCATAGGGAGGCGAGCTTGCTTGCCTCTTCGAAATTCCGCATCATGTCCTCGATGGGGAGTTTTCCATCCTCCATCCTGGAGACTATCTTTTCGAGTTTCGCAAGTGCGTCCTCGAAGCTGGTCTCGTCCTGTGGATTATCCTGTGATGCATTTTTTCTCATAATTCCCCCGATATTGCTTTTTTGTCTCTTTGCTTGGTGTTCTGGTAATCGTGATACTGTTCGCGCAGTGTCTTCATGCTTTCGATGGCAGACTGGACTTCGTCGTCCAGGGATTGCAATGATTCCATCCGGGATCTGGCGAGGCTTTTCATCTGAGGTAGTTTCAGCTTGGAGGCCATTGACACGATGGTTTTCCTTAGGGATGGGATTTCTGTCTGGATTGATTTCAACGACAGGTCGAGATCGTTGATTTTCGCAAGCGTGACGGTTTTCGGGTCGGTGAGATTTTGTAGAAAAGTCTGGACTTCCTGGGAGTATCTTGCGATCTGGGCTTTATTTTGAAGGAGGATATTCTGGATTTTTTTGAGCGCAAGGAGATCGTCTTTTATCTCGTCGAGGGTGTATTCCTTGAATTCCTCGATGTTGTCGAAGCGGATCGCATATGGGACGAAGGATTTCTTTTTCTTGAGGACTCGCTTCTGGCAACGGACTATGCCCAGGGATTTTTCGCTTTCAGCCGAGATGAGGGGGTCTCCTTCGATATCCGTTGGGATGTTGGAGCTGGTCTCGATGTTCTGGGGGCCGATTCCGGTGATCTTGCCCTTGTCCTGTGTTATGGTCTTTGAGCCCGGCACGCATCCGAACACGAATATCTTGTGTCCGATTGAAATGTTCCCCAGGATGTCGTTCTCGGCTTCCATAGGAGAGGGGGCGGATTCTGGCTCGGAAAGCTTGTAGAAGACGAGATATCTGGAGGCATCCTTCCCCCCCGGTATTATCAACGCATCGTAGGGGATGTTCTTGTTGTTCAGGTCGAATATCCTCATGCTGGGGCTGAGGGAACTGGGGAAGGATGCGGCGACCCTCCTGCCGTCCACGTTGGTTATGAAGCCAGTACCGAGCATGCTCTGTCCGTCCCTGAAGACAACTATCTTGTCGAGGCAATTGACGGTCTTCTTCGACGCACTGTCAGCCGCAGGATGGAATGAGCCGAAGATGATTGATGCCAGACATGCGACCATCAGCGAGCTGCCGAGCCGTGGCGCCGTCATTCCTGCGATCTTTGGCAGTATGTCCAGGATATTTTGCATTTATGGGTGGAATATAGCATTTTCAGCTTCTTGTTCAAGGGGTTGATTAGTTGAGTTGGCGGGTTAGCTTACGGACTCCGATGAAATCCATATTTGAAAAGTTGAAGAGGCGTAAGCTGGTCCGCAGGCTGGACGAGTTCCGCCGTCATCTGCGTGACGTACTGCATGTGAACGATGATCTTCTTCTGCCGTCTGCGAAGGAGAAGGCGAATGCGGTTCTGTCGGAGGCTGACGGTATTGACGCGGCGAGGGATCCGGATGCCGCCGGGAAGTTTCTGGAGAGGGCGGATCTTCGGGTTGCGAAGATACTTCCGTCGCGTAGTTTTCCGACGCTGCGCGAGTATGCGGACATATTGGCCGTGGCCTTTTCCGTGGCTTTCGGGGTTCGTGCGCTGTACTTGCAGCCGTTCAAGATACCGACGAGCAGCATGCAGCCGACCTTGTTCGGGATACACTATGTGCAGGATGGGAAGGGGATACCGGACTTGCCGCAGCCACTGGCCTATCTGCTCTATTCTGCGAGGCGTGCGGATCTGAGGATAAAGCGCGGGGGATACCTTGACCAGAATTCGCTGAGGGTGCGTAGTGCGATGCCTTTTTCCGACAGGACGCGTTTCACGATAGGTGGTGTGGACTATGAGATGCCGGGCGGGGAGAAGCAGGTTGTGGTGGACTATCTGAAGAGGCGGGTTGAATTCGAGGAGGGGGAGCTGGTCTGCAAGGGGTGGCTGTCGCTTGGGGATCATCTTTTTGTGGACAGGTTCAGCATTCATTTCAGGGAGCCGAGGCGGGGGGATGTGATCGTTTTTGTGACGGACGGGCTCAAGACCCTAGACGGCAAGCCTTTAAGCGGGCCATACTACATCAAGCGTCTGATCGGGATGCCTGGCGACACACTGAAGATAGTTGACAGGACGGTTTTTGTGAGGACGGAGGAGAGTTCTCGTTTTGTGCCGATAAGCGATTTTGGCGTGAAGAACATCAACAAGATATACGATTTCAAGGGGGGCTACCATGGTCATCTTGCCATGGGGCTGCTGGGCGAAGGGATGGAGTTCCGGGTTCCTGCGGGGCATTATTTCATGCTTGGTGACAATAGTTCGAACAGCAGCGACAGCCGCGACTGGGGGACTGTCCCCCGGAAGAACATCATTGGGAGGGCGTTCTTCATATTCTGGCCGTTCTCGAGGCGCTGGGGGATTCCCGACAGGGCGGAGCCGCTGCCCTTCCACAGTTTCTCGGTTCAACATCCAATGGAATACCAGTAGAGATGGACTGTGCGGATAGATTTCTCCTTGGGGTTTTCGCGGATGTTGTTATGGGGGATCCGCGCTGGTTTCCACATCCTGTGAGGGCAATTGGCCTCTATGTTTCGCTTTGCGAGAAGGTGTTGCGGAAGCTTCTTGGCGCGAGTCTTCTTCTTGCCGGATTTCTTGCTGGTGGCAGTGCTGTTTTGCTCAGCTACTTCGTTGTGCATTTGAGCATAGTCCTTGCCGGGGGGGCCGGGTCGTTTTCTGGAGGTATCCTCGAAATAGGATGGATATGGCTGGGGCTCTCGGCCGGGGATCTGGACAAGTCGGTGCGGCGTGTATTGGATTCGCTCCGCGCGATGGACATTCCCCTCGCAAGGAGTCGGCTGTCCTTGATAGTTGGGCGGGACACGGCGGGGCTTGACGAGCCGGAGATATCGCGGGCGGTGGTGGAGACGACAGCGGAGAGTTTTGTGGACGGGATAGCCAGCCCGATTTTTTTCTATGTGCTTGGAGGCGCTCCGCTGATGTGGGCGTTCAAGGCGGCGAGCACCTGCGATTCGATGATAGGGCACAAGGACGAGCGCAACATTCTTTTTGGGCGATTCTCGGCGCGGCTGGACGATGTTGCGAATTTTGTTCCGGCCCGCATTTCATTTCCGTTGATATTCCTTGCCTCGCTTCTCCTGAGGATGCGCGACGCGCTATTTCATCCGCTGGACTGCGCGAGGGCGTGTTTCCGCGACAGGTCGAGTCACTCCAGCCCGAACGCGGGGATTCCGGAGTCGGCCTTTGCCGGTGCACTGGGCGTAAGGCTGGGCGGGTTGAACCATTACGATGGGGAGAGGCATGATGCGCCGTTGATCTTCGGGGAGGGGCGGCGGCCGCATTGCGGGGATGCGGACTCGGCGCTGAGGCTGATGTGGACGGTTTTTTCGCTGGCTGTGATCTCCGCGTGGGCCGCGGTGCGTGTTTCCGGGGGGCCGCTGCTCCCGCTGTTTTTTTGATTTTCGGGCTAACAATTTCCTAGCGCAACCTTCCTAGCCCAAATTTCGCACTCTAAAAAACAACCTTGTTGATTATCAGCAACTTACGCAAAACAGGCACAACATTTTTCAGGATTTTAT
>DYMC01000061.1 GCA_020721745.1 Lentisphaera sp.
AAGAGCCAGCCATAAGGCTGGCGTTCCCCTAAAAAGGCAATTTTGCAATTACCTCCGGGTATATACTTCGCAAAATCAGCCAAGCTTGGCCGACGAAAAAAGGATTGTTGATATGTCCACTGCGAAAATCCTAGTCTTGCTTGCCGCCGCCTTGCTCGCCTCATGCGCCTCGACCGATGCCCCGAAAACGCCCGCGGAATCCGGCGGAGGGAGCCCCGGCGCCCTTGCTCCGGTGCGGATCAGGAACGAATTCATCACCCTTGGAGTTCTTCCACATGCCGGCGCTCACATCGTGGAGCTGAAATACAAGGACGGCCCGAACATCCTGCTCTCCGATGAGTCTTTGTGGACGAAAGCCCCTCCCGCGCCGTCGGCGGAAAAGCCCGAATTCCTGAACCTCAACGGCCACATCACATGGCCCGCCCCCCAGAAAGGGTGGTGGACGCAGCAGAACCTGAATCCGGCCAAGCGCGACAGCAGGTCGCCATGGCCGCCGGACCCCTTCCTCACTCTTGGGAAATACGAGATTCTATCGCACGATGAATCATCGCTCGAACTGCGCGGCCCGGCAAGCCCTGTCAGCGGGCTCCAGCTCACGCTTGAAATCAGCCTCCATGGGAACAAGGTGCATCTGGGTGTCTCTGCCAGGAACATATCCGGTTCGGAACTCTCCTGGGGGCTTTGGTCCAACACACGTTTTCCAGGCTCGTCGAAATTCTACCTGCCGTGCAGGACGGAGCAGATCAGGAGCCTTCGATTCGAACGCAACAGCTGGTTCCCGCAGAAGGACCGTCTCCTGAACTTCAAGATCGAAAATGGATTTCTGACCTTTGACATCGAGGAGGCGGCTAAATTCCCGGAACATGCGAGCACAAACAAGGTCTTTATAAAATCGGAATCCAAAAGTCTTGCCGCCTTCACCGGGGAATTCCTGTTCATCAAGACTATCGAGACGGAAGTCCTTTCGGTCCATCCCGACCACGCTCCACTCGAGGTCTTCCAGTCCGTTGGTGCGGCAAATCCTCCTCTCCTCGAAATCGAGGCCCATGGCGACTACAGGATATTGAAGCCGGGCGAGAGCATGAGCCTGGACGAGACCTGGGAGATAATCCCCTGCGCAGGAGACATCCGCCAGGGACATGGAACAGAACTCCTGAAATCGAGGTTTTTATGAAGCCGGCGGATTTCTATTTTACCGGAGCTTGGAACATGCGCACTTGCAATTTGTGCCCATTGATCATGATGCTATGTCTTTTCCCGCTCCGCAGCATGCCTTCCGCCGAATTCTCCCCGCGGTCCATGGCCTACATCCTCCAGGCCGACCAGCTCTCGGAAGACAGAGCCGAAGCCGTCAAGATGATAGCGGGATGCGGCGCGGATATCGTAGTCCTCGATCCCTTCCACCAGTCATGGGAATTTGAGGCCGGACGATGGACCGCCGGCGAGATAGCGAAGATCCGCGGGGCGAGTCCCGGACGCAAAGTCGTCGCATACATCTCCATCGGGGAGGCCGAGAACTATCGCCAATACTGGAGAAAGGAATGGGACCTTGACAAGGATGGCAAACCGGACCAGGGCGCGCCGGGCTTCCTCGATAAGGTGAATCCCGACTGGTGGGGCAACTACAAGGTCAGATACTGGCACAAGGACTGGCGGAAGATTGTCCTGGACGAGGTCGCGCAGATCATGAAGCAGGACTTCGACGGACTCTATCTCGACATCGTGGATGCTTTCGAGTATTTCGAATACGACTCCAAGACTGACAAATGGCTCGACTACCGAAAGAACAAGGAGACAAAAAACAGCTATCGCGAAGACATGGTGGAGCTTGTCCAGGCCATCGCGGATTTTGCAAGGACCGGCAAGAAGGACTTTCTGATAATCCCGCAGAACGCCATCCAGCTGCTAGAGATCAGGGATTATCTCAAGATCATTGACGCGGTCGGAGTCGAGGATCTCTTCACGGTGGGCGACAAATACCAGGACAAGGAGGGCATCAGATACAGAATGGCCTTCCTCGACAGGATGAAGAAGGCGAAGAAGCCCGTCCTGCTCATCGAATACTGCAAGGAGAGGAGAGTGCAGGACCGGGTCATGCGCGAGGCCGAGAAAAACGGCTTCGTCCTTCTGATCACCGACCGCGAGCTCAAGTCGCTGGGAAGCATCAAGCCCCCGGAGAAGCCTGTCGAGCATCCAGAACCGCATGAAGCTAAACCCGATGGGAAGCCTGGAGAAAAAATGGAAGAGAATGATGATGCCGGTGCGAAGGAAGAGATGAAAGCGCATGAAAAAGAGGAGAAAGAGGAGCCGCCGACCGATCCCTTTGCCTCGCTGTCGAGAGAAAAATCCACCACCTTGGGAACTTCCCTTAAGACAAGAGGGGCGAATACCATCCTCGCCTATGCGGCGGCGAGTGAAGCGGAGGAAAAGTGGATTCCCCTAGACATGTCCGGGCGGAAATGGTCGGAGGTGTATTTCCCTGGAGAAGATAAAAAAACTCCAGGGAGGCACCGGAGGAGTTCAGAAGACTGGACTCCTATCGCGACAGTGGACTCGGGGATGTACTCAGCGCAGACCCCTGGCTCCATGGCGTTTGGAGCCTCCGATGGGACTACAAGGAGAAGTTCCCTTTCGCGCGTCTCAGAATCAAGGGACTCTACAAGACCGAGGACATCGGTCCTATGCAGATATGCCTGAGGGTCAAGTATTTCAAAGGCGGGAAGGAGCTTTCAAAGCAGTCCTGGGAGCAGATCGCTCCGACGAACGGCGCATGGAAGGAGCTCGACATCGCCAGGCCTATCGCCTATCCAGAGGCCGACTCCATGCAGATCGGACTCGGACTGGCCTCCCATACGAAAGGGAAACTGCATTTCGCGAAAATCGCAGTCTCTGAAATCAAGGACGTTCAGTCCGTCTTCCGTGAAATCCCCGAGATCGGACTGGAACCGCGCGACCTGAGCTTCCTCACGGGAAAAAAGTCCGACCGCTTCCGCATCGAGGGCAGGGGGGATTCCTGGACCCTCGTCGCCCCGGATGGGACTCCATTCTACTCGATAGGCTCGATGGCACCATGGGACTACATGCCTCCCGGAAAGCTCGTTGATTTCGTGGAGAGGCTGAGGGCGGGGGGATTCAACAGCATCGCCGCGTGGATGGACCTTGACCAATTCTTGGGGAAAGACTTCCTGGAGGAATTCGGGAGGAGGAAGCTCCCGCCAATGCCAATATTCCACACCATCGAGACCTACGGCGACGAAGACAGGATAAAATCCCTCCTGCTCCGCGACGAAAATGGCGCCACGAACACTGGAGAAATATCACATGCCTTCCCAGACCCCTTCAATCCGGAATTCCGAAAATACTACCGGGAACTCGTCGCGAAGGAGCTTCCTCTGGCGAAGGACAATCCCCATTTCATCGCGTGGATGCAGGACAGCGAGCTGTCCCACGCGAACCTGCACAGATGCGTATTCTCAAAGCACGCCTCCGCCAAATTCGTCGAATTCCTGAAAGGACGATATCCGGAAGGAATAAAAAAACTGAACGGGAAATGGGCTGCGAATTTCGCATACGGACTCGACGACGAGGAGAGACTCTTCATCGCCGAGCTCCATAAAAGAAGCGGAAGACCGGTGATCATCACAGAGTGGTCAGTACCGGCCGAGGACTCGGGCCTCTATGAAAAGAGAAAATCCCCGAAAATGGACTGGTCTTGGGCCGAACTGCTCCCAGACCAGAAAATCCGCGCCAGACAGGCCGCGCTAGTCTCACGCGAATTCCACAACATACCCTTCATCCTCGGCTCACACTGGTTCATGTTCATGGATGCAGACGACAAAAAACGCAAGGCCAACAGAGGGCTGTACAAGGCCGACAAGAAAACACCATGGACCGAACTCCTCGACGCATTGTCAAAGTCCAACCTCGAAATCCTGGCCTCGCATCACAACTGACTCGCATGCCGGACTCCGCGGCATCCCGCCTGCGGTGAATGCGGACTTCCCAACAAAAATGCGGAAATCTCAATCGTTTGAGCTTGACAACGCACGGAGACGGGCTATGGTATGTCTCAAACGTTTGAGGGATGCTGGAATGAAGGCGACGCAGAAGACGATAGCGGCGAGGCTTGGAGTCTCCATCTCCCTTGTGTCCAGGGCGCTGTCCGGGACGGCCTCCGCCATAGGCGCTTCCGAGGAGACCGTGCGCCGGATAGTCGCCGAGGCGGGGAGGCTGAAATATTCTCCGAATTCTGCCGCCTTGACCCTGAGGGGGAGGAGATCTGGAACGGTCGGAGTCCTTGTGAAGGATTTCGACGATCCGTTCTTCGGGACGATGATAAGCTGTGTCCAGGGCGGTGCGGTGGAGCATTCCTTCTCCCTTCTGCTCGCCGGGTTCGACGGATCCGGGCGCCCCGACCTCGATTCTCTATCGCGCTTGAATCTGGACATCCTCGTCCTTTGCGGAAGCGATGTATGCGGACCATGGATAAGGAATTTCATAGCCAATGGAGTCGCCTGTGTCCAGATAGGAGAGGGCAGGAACTTCAAGGGGCTTGCCAGAGTTTCGGTGGACGATCGTGCCGGGATCAGGCTTCTTCTGGAGCATCTGCTCGATCTTGGCCACAGGAGATTCTCCTTTGTCGGGACAAAAAGCATGGCGCATCTGCGCAGGAGAAACTGTCTTGAGGACGAACTGGGATCGAGGAAGGAACGCTTCCTCGGCTTGGAAATCGTCCCGGCTGCGGACTGCATCGCGGGAGTCCCCGAGGTGTTGCGGAATAGTCTGTCTTCCTTGCGCAAGAGAGGGACAACTGCGATTTTCGCGGCGGACGATCTTGTCGGCTTCGAGGTTTTGAAGTTTCTGAGGAATTCTGGATTCAGGGTTCCTGAGGACTTTTCAGTGCTGGGTTTCGACAATCTTCCTTTCTCGTCCAGATCTTTCCCGACTCTCACGAGCGTCGGCGTGGATTTCAGGAAGATGGTGTCCAAGGCCTTTGAAATCGCCATTGCCGGACGCAGGACCGGCAAGGCGGGGAATGTGTTGTTCGCGCCTGTTCTAGAGAGCAGGCAGTCAAGTGGTGAAGCCAATATAAAAAACAAGGAGAGGAGAAGATGAAAGTCGTCATTGCGAAGGACAAATTGGAATTGGGGAGGATGGCCTCGGAGGACGGGGCTGCCCTCATCCGCAAGGCCATTGGGGAACGGGGGGAGGCGAACATAATCGTGGCGACAGGCGCCAGCCAGTTTGAAATGCTGTCGAATCTTGTGAAGGCCGAGAACATACGCTGGGACAAGGTGACTGCATTCCATCTGGACGAATATGTGGGGATGGACATCCTTCATCCGGCCAGCTTCAGGCTCTACCTCTGGAGGCGCTTCGTCTCCCAGCTTCCGCTGCCGCTCCGGGCGTTCCGCTATCTCGATGCGTCCTCGTCGCCGGCCAAAGAGGCGAAAGAGGCCGGGGACATGATCCGCAGGCATCCGATAGATGTGGCCTTCGTGGGAATAGGCGAGAACGGGCACATGGCGTTCAACGATCCTCCGGCCGACTTTGAAACCGAGGAGCCATATATCGTGGTTGATCTCGACGAGGCATGCAGAAGGCAGCAGCTCGGCGAGGGGTGGTTCAAGACGCTGGACGAAGTTCCAACCCAGGCGATATCCATGAGCATAAGGAGGATACTCGAGAGCAAGCACATAATATGCAGCGTTCCCGACAGGCGCAAGGCGCGTGCGGTCGCCGACACGTTGACGCACGCCCCAGATCCGAAATATCCCTCCACATGCCTGAAGACGCACAAGTCGGTGAGCCTCTACCTGGACCCGGATTCGTCGTCGTTGCTGCCCAAGGAGGCTCTGAAGGGCTGAAAACGCGGGCAAACCCGCCAGTTCCCAGCCGAAGGCGGGTAAACTTCAGCTGTGTATCTTGTTGATATAATACACGAGCCAATTGCAAAACTCCGGACGCGCAAGTCTCGTGATCCCGATCCCGATAGGGCATCGGGGCGCGTCCCCTCCAGAGGCTTGCCCGCCACCAAAGGGCTGGCGGGGGCATGCTCTTGACACGTATGAAATCACGTGTTGCCATGCCCGCTAAAAGAGTTTTGCAATTACCTCACACAACTAAAGTTGTGAACTCAAACAGACTTCCCCCCGAACGCGTAGTTTTGAAATCAGCTCCAATATAAGATGCTGAATCGTTTTTTTGGGGATGTAAATATTCGCTTAACGACGTGGTTCAGTGAGTATTTACCTTCAGCTTCAGCGTCTTCCCCCCGATGAGGACATCCGGGTCGTAGGAGCTTTTCGCCTTCCTGAGCCCTTCTATGCCGAGGTCCTGCTCGCGGTTCAGGAACTTGGCTTTCCCTCTGAGATGTTTTGCCGTCTCCCAGTTGATGATCTGCGCGGCGCCCTTCACTCCCGTGTCGGCCTTCTCGAAGTGCTCGATGAATGTCTCCGCATTCTGCATCGAGAACACCGAGAATGCGCAGAGACCGCCGGATGCGAAAATCGCAAGCCCTTCGAGCCCGATCACTTCGAAATGGTCGAAGGCCCTGCGTATCGCCGATTTCTCGTGGGTTATGCCTATGTGCTCGCAGGTTCTGATGGTGCACCACTTCTCGGCGAGGCGGAAGCATTCCTCGTAGATGTCGGGCACTATCGGCCGGCATTCGTATGAGGGATTGTTTCTTGTGAACTGGGATATGAGGTTCTTCTTCTTCGCAAGCTTTGAGCCTTTCAGCTCCGCGAGCCTGTCGATGCTGTGGACGTAGTCGAAGAACTGGTCGTCGTCCTCCACCACAAAATGTTCGTGGACATCGGGATGGGCCGCGATGTATCCCTCAGTTGCGTGGCAGACCGTGAAATCGTCCTTTGAAAGCCCGAACGTGTCGGGAACTCGGGCAAGCTCCTCCGGGGGGATGTTCGGGACCGGCATTAAGAGGGAATTCTCCAATCCGTAATAAAGATACATGGTCCCGTCGAGCTCGGCCCAGCGGGCGTCGTATATCTGCCCCCAGTTGAAAAGATTCTGGAATGAGTATTCGCAGCAGAGTCCGCCGTGGCGGATAAGTTCCGTCTCGATGCGGTCCCTGTGCTCCAGACCGACCTGTATGAATCTTGTCATGTTTCCTATCCCGAATATTTGCGTGTGTCGCTTTGATCGCCGGAACTACGAGGGGAGGCTGTCTCCATGAATCAATGGCATGAGCGGCATGAGCCCTGCTTCGAGCCCCGCAATATACCTCGGCATACCACAATATCAATGAAAACATTCTCCGAAATTCGACACGGGGCTGCGCTCTCAGCAAGTCCTCGGGAAGTGGCGTGCGAAATCCTTGAAATCTGTATCCGTTGATGTAGATTGTCTGTCAGCCGCAGCAGCCCGCTGGCTGACAGTGCGGGCACGATGCAGAAAACAGATGTGGTGGGAAGGTGACTAATCCGTTCAACATGCCCCTAAAACTTCTCCTCCTATGCCCCATTCTCATCTTCGCCCTGTCCGCCACCGCGGACGAGAAGAAGTCTCTCTCCCCTGAGGAGATCGCAACCCCGCGAAAAACAGCGCTGCGGGAAGGAGAGCCGTTCTTCACCACCGAAAAAACGACTTTTGCCAAGCACGTCGGTGGTTTCATATTCCTTGCGCCAGGCTCCATGGTCTTGAAGACAGGGAGCCGCCTCGTTGCCGGCGATACCGTCTGCGAGAACGGTGAATTCAAGCTGGTCAAGGCCAAGGACTATCTGGATGGCATATCGCAGAACATCGTGTCACTGGAGAACAAGCTCGAGTCCGCACCGCAGGAAATAAAGGACTTGGATTCGAGTATTGACCTGTTGAAAAACGAGAACGAGAAAATATCCAAATCAATATCGCATGCGAAGAGATCCGGCGTTTCGACAACGGAATACTACGACATCTTGAATAAGAACTTGAAAAAAATCAAGGAACTCAAAGGTAAAAAGAGCGAATTAAAATCCTTCCTGAAAACCGCCTCGCAGGAATTGGCCAGAATCAACAAGAGCCTCGATGCTGGCAAAAAACAATTCGAAGACCTCAAGGCGCTGCGGTCGAAAATATCAAACTGAAGCCGGAAACACATAGGAGATGAAATTGAAGACGCTGATTGTGATCCCTGCGAGATTCGCAAGCACGAGATTCCCGGGCAAGCCCCTTGCGCTCCTCCGCGGCAAGCCCATCGTCCAGTGGGCATGCGAGAATGCGATCAAGGCGGAGGCATGCCCGGTCGTGGTCGCCACCGATGACCAGAGAATTGCGGGCGCCGTCCGCGCTTTCGGCGGGACGGCCGTGATGACCTCTCCCGAGCATCCCTCCGGCACCGACAGGGTGAAGGAGGCAATGGACAAGTTTATGCCCGGCTGCGAAGCAGTCATCAACCTGCAGGGAGACGAACCCTTCGTTCCTCCGGAGCTGATCAGACGGATAGTCCGCAGGCTTGAAAGCGCTTCGATTGACGAGATACTTACCGTCGCAGTGAAATGCCCGCGGGATGATGTCGCCGACAATCCGAATGTCGTAAAAATCGTCACGGACGCCAAAGGCAGGGCAATGTATTTCAGCCGCGCCCCGATACCTTATCCACGCGATGGATCCGGCGATCCGGGGCTTCTGCGCCACTGGGGCATCTACGCCTTCCGGCGGGAGGCCATCGAGCGTTTCGTCTCACTCCCGGAATCCTCCCTCGAGAAATGCGAGAAGCTCGAACAGCTCCGCGCCCTCGAGAACGGCATGACTATATCGGTGATAGTCACGGAATGCCACAGCATCGGCATTGACAGCCCCCGGGACCTGGAGGAAGCGGAAAAATTCCTGGCAAAACAGGAAAAATGAGGAATCGAGGCTATATTGCCGTAAGATGAAGAAGCAAAGAAAGAATTTCAATATATTCACCGACGGAAAACTTCTGCTGATCGCGGGGCCCTGCGTCGTGGAGAGCAGATCCCTCTGCCTCGAGACGGCGGAATTTCTGCTCGCACTCTCGCGCAGGCTGGGAATCAAGCTCGTCTTCAAAGCCTCCTACGACAAGGCGAACAGAAGCTCGCTATCCTCGTTCAGGGGGCTTGGGATGGACAAAGGCCTCCAAATCCTGGCGGAAGTCAAGGAGAAGCTTGGCCTCCCGACACTCACCGACATCCACGAGGCGGGACAGGCGGCCGAGGCCGCGAAAATCGCAGACATCGTCCAAATACCGGCATTCCTCTGCCGACAGACCTCGCTGCTGATCGAGGCCGGCGAGACAGGCCGCTGGGTGAACATAAAAAAAGGCCAGTTCATGGCCCCGGCCGACATGGGGAATGCCGTCGCCAAGATCCTCTCCACGGGCAACCGGAACGTGATGCTCACCGAAAGAGGAACATTCTTCGGATACAACAATCTGGTCGTTGACATGCGCTCGCTCCCGATAATGCGCTCACTCGGCATCCCGGTGGTCTTCGACGCCACACATTCGGTGCAGACCCCCGGCGGCCTCGGACACGCCTCCGGCGGACAGCGCGAGTTCGTCGCTCCGCTCGCCAGGGCCGCCGCAGCGGTCGGCATTGACGGCCTCTTCCTGGAGGTCCATCCCCGCCCGGCGAAGGCCCTCTCCGACGGGCCGAACAGCCTCCCGTTCAAAGATGCCGAGAAAATAATCAAGCAGGTGCTCGACATACATGAGATTCAGAGAAAAAATACTTAGAGTCAACGCCATCATATTCGATATTGACGGCGTCCTCACCGACGGTCTGCTCGGCTACGGGGAGAAGGACGAGATGAAGTTCTTCCACGTCAGGGATGGCCACGGGATCAAGATGGCCAGAAGGCTGGGGCTGAAAGTCGGAATACTCTCAGGCCGGCAGGCCGAGGCGAACAGAAGGCGATCGAAAGAGCTCGAACTGGATTTCTTCCACGAGGGGAAGAAGGACAAGAAGAAGGCCTTCGAGGAACTCCTCCGCGAACAGTCGCTGCAGGCCTCGGAATGCGCATACCTCGGGGACGACATGATAGACATCCCCATGCTTAAGGCATGCGTCCTTTCCGCCGTGACCGCCGACGCCCCGGCATACATGGACGAGTTCTGCGATTTTCGCACACGGGCCGCCGGCGGACGCGGCGCCGCGCGGGAGCTGATAGACATGGTCCTGATGGAGAAGGGCCTCTGGGAGAAGGCGATCGGGAAATACAAGGAGCAAGGCTGATGCGCCGTGAACGAAAAACAGCATGGACATGCATACCTTGGATGCTCTGCTCCGCGATCGTCATCGTATTCGCGCATGGCCTCCAGGCGCAGAGCGGCGACGACACACCGGTCCTGCTGACCGACTTCCGCCATCCCGAATATGGTGCGCACAGCTCGGACATACCCGAGGTGATGATATACGGAAAAAAAGCGAAGACGGTCGGGATAATGACCCATCTGGAGGAACTCAGGCTCGAATGGTTCGACGGCGCTCTCGACAAGGTCAAGGCGACCGTCACAACCCCGACAGGAATATACGACCGCTCCACCAAGATCATAAAGGGGGACGATGTCATAAACATGAAGTCCGGCAAGATGACCGTGGATGGCGTCGGGTTCGTGGCAGATTCGCAGAAGAAGACCATCCAAGTCCTCTCCAACGTGAGGGTAGTTCTCACCGGCGACCTCGATAGCGAGGAGAGGAAAAAACCACGGAAGGAAAACAACTAAGGAGATGCCATAAAGTGAAAACCGGAAAGTTCAGATTGCCCTTGATCACGCTCTCGGCCTCATTGGCCGCAATGCTTGCGGCCGAATGCGCCGCGCAGGGGATTTCATTCTTCAGAACCACGAAGAAGACCGGAGGCGACACGCAAAAAGTCCCCACCGTGATAACATCCGAATCCCTGGAAATAGATGTGGAAAATAATAAGGCCATCTTTCTGGAAAATGTCAAGGTGGATGACCAGGAGATGACCATTGACTGCGACAAGATGACCATATTCATGGAGCCGACCAAGAAGAAGGACGGGTCCGCCCCGGGGCAGAAGAAGCCTGACACGGCGACCACCGAGCAGGACGCGGCAAAACAGATTTCCAGGATAGTCTGCGAAGGCAATGTCGTCATCACCCGCAAGACGCCAGTCTCGGAGGAGAACCCGGAGCCAATCCAGAAATCCACCTCCGGACACGCCGACTACGACGTGAAGACCGGAATGATAGTCCTGACAAAGGATCCCGTCCTGAGCAGAGGAAAGGACACACTGAAGGGAGAGATAATAACAATTTGGAGAGACAGCGAGAAGGTGAGCGTCCGGCATGGAGTTACGCTTGACATAAACTCGAAGAATCTGAAGGATGCGCAGCAGGGAAGCGAAAACACGAAAGTCAAGGACGGCGAATAATGCCCCACCACAAAAAGGCTGAATACCAGAACGCTATACTCAAGGCGGAGGGGCTCTGCAAGGCCTACCACGGCAGAACGGTCGTCAACGACGTGAGCATATTCGTCGAGGCCGGAGAGGTCGTCGGGCTTCTCGGCCCCAATGGAGCCGGCAAGACCACGAGCTTCTACATGACCATGGGCCTGATACGCCCGGACAAGGGGAGAATCGAATTCCGTGGAACGGATGTTACCCAGATGCCGATGTATCAGCGCGCGAGGCTGGGCATGGGCTATCTCTCCCAGGAGCCCTCCATCTTCAGGAAGCTGACCGTCAGGGGGAACATACTCGCCATCCTCGAGACACTGGACATCAGCTCCGCGGAAAAGAAGAAGAGGCTGAAGGAGCTTCTCGACGAACTCGAACTCTCGCATCTCTCCGGACAGAAGGCGATGACCCTCAGCGGCGGGGAGAGGCGCAGGCTGGAGATAACCCGCGCACTCGTCACGAACCCGGCGTTCATAATGCTCGACGAACCGTTCAGCGGAGTGGACCCCATCGCCGTCTACGATGTCCAGCAGATAATCGCCAGGCTTAAAGACAAGGGGCTCGGCATACTCATAACCGACCACAACGTGAGGGAGACGCTCTCCTGCGTGGACAGGGCGTATCTCATGTGCGAGGGCAGGATACTCTGCCACGGCGACAGCGAATATCTCGTAAACGACGAGAAGGCAAGGGAAATATATCTGGGACCGAAATTCACGATGTGACAAACACAACGGGCCAATTGCAGGACTCCGCATGGACTCGGGGAGTTCTGCGGCCGGCCCACAACAACATACCGGAGGAGAACATGGATATCATCGTAACGGGAAGGCATTTCGATGTGGGCGAGGCACTGAAGGACCATGCGACCGCGAAGATCGAGGCGGCCATCTCGGAATACCGCAAGATCACCAGCGCCAGAGTCGTCCTGGACCAGCAGGGGAGCAGGGCAAAGGCCGAAGTCATAGTCCACGGCAAGAACATCAACTACGAGGCGGAATCCGAGACCTTCGACATGTACAAGTCCATTGACGAGGCTATCGCCAAGATAGACAAGCAGCTCGTCAAGCACTTCGAGAAGGTGCAGGAACACCACAAGAAAGGCCCGAAAGCGGCGCAGACAGAGCCCGAGGAGTAATCCTGAGGGATGAATAAAAGCTCCCGCATGCACAAGCCGAACATCCTCTTCACCTAAATTAAGCAATCGCTTAATTTAGGTGCAAAGGTCTTCAACGAATTCGATAGACGCAGGATGAAGGGCATCCGCCCCGGCTCGATTGCAAAAAAGAAAAAATGACATCTGTCGGGCCATTTGCAAAGCCCAAAGGGGAAGCGCCCAGGATGAACAGGATCATCAACAGGCATTTCGCACTTATAAT
>DYMC01000062.1 GCA_020721745.1 Lentisphaera sp.
AAAAATCGGATTTTTTGTCCAAAAAATATGAAAGGTGGTGATCCAAAGAAAAAAAATAGTGAAGACAATTGGCCGAAGTGCTTGAAAAAGTCATTTCGGGATGCAACTCACGCGTTGAAAAACAAACAAGGATGATGGCCAAAAAGACCATCACGGAATCAGGGATGATTTTTAAATATCAAGAGCAAAATGAACTTAACATGCTAGTAATCAGCATTTTGCATATTTTTGGCCTTGGAACTTCCGTTACAAAGGGACTGGACTCCCACAAAAAAAAACGGCGAAAGAGCTTATTTGCCTCGTCTTGATATCCACTCGGCCGTCTTCATCCTCAGAGGGGAGTTCTTCGATATGAACGAAGCAACCGCATCCCTCACCTTCACGCCGCTGTCGTGGAAGCCGCAGTCCGGATCCCTCGCGAATTTCGCAAGGACAGGGAATCTGCCCCCCGACCCCGACAGCGCAAAGGAGGAAAACGCAACCTTCCGCCTCCCCTCCGTCCATTCCGCCCCCCCGGGATCTCTCGCGGACAGCATCCTCCCGTCCTTGTCGAGCGCACAGCGGAGCCCCCAGGGCATGTTGAAATGGCGGGGATCGAATCTGGCGACCTGCTCCTCCAGCACGGCCTTGAACTGCCCCGGTGCCAAATTAAGAGTGCAGACATTGTCCTCGTAGGGAAGAAGCCTGAACACACCCCCGTAGCTTATCCTGCCGGCGAATCCGGCGATCCGCGTCCCGCAGCCGGAAAACGCGATTTCAGCTCCGGCGCTCGCACATATGGCCGACGACACCAGCTCGCGAATCTCGCAGTCCACCACGCCCTCGTCAACACTGGGAATATGGAACGCCGTCTCGCCAAGCATCCTCGACCCCAATTCGTCCGATTCGGAGAGTATCCCCGACATCTTGCTCTTGAGTTCCATATCCTCCGCGATTTTTGCGGACACGTCCACAAGCCTCGACTTGATGTCCAGAAGCCTCCTCCCCTCGTCGTCGAAGACCATTTCGATCTCGGCGAATGTCCGCGCATGGCATCCTGCCTCGACAAACCAGCTCGCCGGGCCTATTTTCTGCCCGGGATTGTCCTCGTGCGTGTGCCCCCCGAGGAAGAGGTTTATCTGCGGATGCGCGCCTGCGATTTTCGCAATGGACTCCCCTCCCCTGTCCGACGGGGAGAAGACCCCCTGGTGCATGGCCATCACTATCGCCGCCGGCCTCTCCTTCATTATCTCCGGAAGCATCCTGTCCAGCCCCTCCGCGATCCCGGGCCCGCCGACCCCGGCGGCCGCCATGTTGAAAAACTCAAGATAAGGCAGTGTGGCCCCTATCACCACTATTCTGGCCCCGTTCCGCTCGAACATCCTCCACGCCCTGCAGTGTCTGGACTTGACGTTCAGCGCGAGAACCGCCACCCCGTCCGCCTTCCCGGCCAGCTCCTCAAAACGCGCGATGCCAAAGTCGAAATCGTGGTTCCCCGGCACCCATACGTCATAAGAACGGTGAAGAAGAAAAAGCAGGCCAAGCTCCCCCGACGACTTCGATGCCGGCAAACTGCCCTGGAAAGTGTCTCCACAGTCAATCAGAAGTGTCCTGTCCCGTCCCAGGGCCGACATTCTCTCGCGCAAGGCGGTGGAAAGACGCAGCAGATTCGATGTCCGGCCGAACTCGTCGGGCCTGTCTTCCATCTTCGAGTGGATGTCCGTCGTGTTCAGTATGAAGACACTCTTCTCGGCGGAAAGCGGCGTGGCGCAGAGTAGAATGGCCAGCGGAATTGCAAGCCGCATGCTCACGAGCCGGACAATGCATTCAAGGTTCTGAGGAGCCGCGCGATCTCGCTTTTCCTGGACACGAAGTAGCATCTTCTTGCCCCGCGCTTCTCGAACCTGACAAGACCGGCCCTCCTCAAAGCCCTGAGATGCTGGGACAGATTCGGCTGCGAAATGGAAACGGTCTTGTTCGCCGCATGTGCACAACAGGGCCTCTTGAGAAGTATTTCAAGTATGTTCAGCCGGACCGGATGCGCCATCGCCTTCAGCAGTCCGGTCTTTTTGTTCAACTTGATGCCGGTCATTTGAGCAATTTGTCTATCTCTTTCTTGTATTTCTCATCGCCGGCCAGCCCCACCACCCGCGACGCCTCCTTGCCATCCTTGAAAAGCACAACGCATGGTATGCCCTCTGCGATGAACTTCTCCGACAGAGCCTGGTTATTGTCTACGTTCACCTTGTAGAACGATGCCTTTCCGGCGTAGGCATCCGCAACTTTCGCGAAGACCGGCGCGAGCGCCTTGCACGGCGGGCACCAGTCGGCGTAGAAATCAACAACCGCCACCCCCTTCGCGCTTGCGATTTTCGCATTGAACTCATCCTCGCCATTTATCTGGACAAGATTCTTGGACTCCGCGGCGACCGCCGAGCTTCCCCCCTGCATGAACGAAAACCCCAGAAGAGCGCCTATGAACGCCCCCCATATGGCCCCCCTGAAGGGATTGGCCGTCAGAGGACAGGCCCCGCTGGAGCATTTCCCGTAGTAGCCCATCATCGAGCCGAACAGCGCCCCTCCAGCGAGAAACGCAAGCAAATACACTGCTTTCATCTCAATCCTCCTTTTTCATTTCAACGCATTGTTGATCGCGTCAACAAGAACCTTCTTCGACTGGACACCCACGGTCTGCCAGACCACCTGCCCGTCCTTCAGAATGAAGAGAGCGGGAATGCTGCGCACCCCGAACTTGACCGCAAGTTCCTGCGCCTCGTCCACATTCACCTTGCCGACCACAGCCTTGCCGCCTATCTCCGTGGAGACCTGCTCCAGCACCGGCAGCATCATCTTGCACGGGCCACACCACTCGGCCCAGAAGTCCACCAGCGCCACATTCCCCTTCGTCTCCTGCTCGAAATTCTTCGAATCCAGATGCTTCACGTCCGCCATCTCAAGTTCTCCTTTGTTTAAGTTAAAGCTTATTCCCTTTGTCGAGCGTCAATCTAGCACGGCAAATGCATAAGTCAAGCGTTATATAATAAAATTATTATATATTTTGAGGCGTGGGGCGGACGGAGCTGCGGCTGGTCAGCTCCTGCCGGATTTTCCAGGGCCACGGCCGTGCATGGCCCATTGCATCAAAGTCGCGACTATTTTACAATGTGTCTGCTCGTTTCCTGTCCTGGAGGATGCGAGGATTTCGAATTGATCTTTCGTTTTTGCAATGAGTTCCTTAAGCTCCCCCAGGCATCCCGAGCAGGATTCTGGAGAGCGTGGAACCAGTATCTCCCCGCGTATGGAGTTCTTAGCCAGGAAGGCGGCCAGGGATGCCTGTTCCGGATTTTCATACGATATCTGCCTCTTGTTTTCATTCTCGCCATATATGATGTCGTTTGGATTGAACATATCGCCTGATCCGAGCAGTTCCGCCTCGCCGTCCGGTATCTCGATCTTGACCAGCGGCTTGAATCTTGCGACAGTCCTTTCATAGATGGTGTTTTCCCGCTCGATCTTCGAGAGAGAATCCCAGATGCTTGAAGCCAGATCCTGCGGAGCCATGCTGGAGCGCTGCTGGGACGCCCTGTTGACCATGGATTGTATGTCCTGCGTGCGCTGGTAGCGATAGTATGCGGCAGTCTCGGCATAAAGCTCGTCAAGCATGGAATCCCGCTCCCGGCTGTCTTCAACACCCAGAAGTTCGAGCACAGCATCGTCGAGATCCCGCCTGTCCTTCATGCGAAGTTCGCGGGGCGGCCCGGGTGGATTTTCCAAAATCCTCCTCATGTTCTCTTCTGAATGACAGTCGAGCATGCTGTCGTCCACAAGGTGTGTGACTTCGCGCTCCGAGATGGACTGCAGGGCTTTTGTGAGTTTGGCGGCAATCTCCGGATTGACACCGCGCGGGTCGGGTATTTCAAGCAGGACAGTGTCAACTACCTCCGTCTTCAACGTGCCCTCCGATCCGGCGTAGCGACCGTAGAAACACTTCATGAGGGCAACTATTGTGCTATTCAAAATCGCCGCAATGGCGGATATTTCAATGGGGGGGGGTCAATTCTGGTACAAGCGTGTAAAGATTGCAGTTGCAATGCAACCCATCCGGGTTCGCCGGAACGATATGCCTGTATTTCTGCGCCTTGGGCCAAAAAACTGCACCTATTCTATCTGTCGTCAAATCATACCAGCGGGGTCTTGACGCGCATGTTGATCTTTCGGGGACCGAGCCCGCCTTTGACTTTTTGGAGGAGAAAGTCTGCTGCTCCCCCCACTTTATGTATTTATAGGCGAAGCTGCCTTTGATCTTGTCAAGCTCCTCCCCAACCCACAGAACGACCCTGTCTATATCGTCTTTGCGTATGACCGGTCTGTCCACTTGCATGAGACTGTGGACCTCCGGCCGAATAAATTTCCTCTCGATGGGATGGAGCGTGTTGTCTCCAGCCTTGACGATCGCCAGCTTTCCGCCTCTGACATCCTTGAGCTTGCATGGGGACATCAGTCCGACATCCCTCCAGGGCAGTCCCCCTTCGGTCTTCGCAAGGATTTCCTTGGTAACGTCAAATGGCATGAAGAACGCATCGCATCCGCTTGTTATTCCGCGTCTAATTTCGGCTATATCCCCGAGTCTGACGAATCTGCCCTTGAACTTGTCGAGCAGCTTGAAATAGAGTTCCGGTGCGCGGATGAATCTGCCCCATTTGCCTGCGGCGTATTCTCGATATTTGGCCGCCAGACCATAGTCCTCGACGGCTTCCGAGATGATGTTTTCCTGAAATTCGGAGTTGTCATCCTCGCCGGAATCGCTTTTCTTGATGAGTTTTGCGGCTCTTACCCCTTCCTGCCATAACAGCGACTGCCCCACTGATACTATTCGAATTTGTTCTGACTTGAAATTCACGGATGATTTGAGAATCAAATCCCGCAGTTTCTCCGCAGCCTTCTGCTTCGCCGTCTCGTCGTTCTGCGGACGGCTCCCGAGAATTTCGGCCAGTGGTTTAAGGAGGCGGACGAAGCGGACGTTGTTCTTGTCTCGATCCGCCTGCGAACTGCACCTTTGCAATATTGTTATGCACGTCTTGACACGGGCATCCTGGAACCATGGCTCATCCATGCTTTCGATTATTGCGATTATCTTGAAGTTCAGCAGCATCCACGCCTGCATTGGGAATCCATACTCGACATCCAGCCAGCTCGATGATGTGAGGAAGCCGAAGTATCCCCCCTCCTTCAGCATATGGGCGGATACCGGCCAGAAATAGCAATGCAGATCGCTTCTGCCGCTAAGCTTGAGCCCCGGCCAAAGAGATGTGCATAGTTCATGGAAGAACTCCTTGTTGTTCTTGGCATCTGTCGGACCTTCCGGCCTTGAAGCCTGCTTCCGTCTTGCGATTCCCTCCTGCCTTACATAAGGTGGATTCCCCACCACTGCATCGAGGTCTGGAAGCCTTATGTCCATCTTTTCCCTGCCGCCATCGGCCCTTTTCATGCCCGGTATCTGGCAGAACTTGTCGCGGTCCCCCGGGATTTCGAAGAAGTTGCGCCTCGCTATCTGAGGGTAGTTGTCCTTGTCTCCTATTTCGCGCGCCGCGAGATTGAGAGTGGCGAGGTGCGCCGCGAATATCGCCACGTCCGTTCCATATATTTCCCTTAGTATTTCCTGGTGCGACTTGCTCCGGTCCTGATGCCGTCTCCCCCCGTGCTCATGCTGCGAGAGCCACGCCTTCCTGTGATAGGCCCTGATAAGGAAACTACCCGAACCACAGGCCGGATCCATGACTTGATCCCCGGCCTTTCTGATGCAGAACGCGTTGATCAGGTCAACAATGTCCTCTCCTGTGAAGAACTGGCCGAACTTCTGTCTCTCCTCCGGCGATATAAGTTTTTGAAATATCCCCCCGATGACATCATGCGGGATCTTCTTGAAATTGTATTCAGCCAATATCGTGAAGACACCCCTCCACCCGTTGCATGCGGTTTCCGATGCGAAGACAAGTGCCCCCCATTCATCTTCAACCTGCGGGTAGAAGATAGGCTCGTAGTCTCCGCTCTCCTCCATCGCATGTTGGAAGCGCGACTTGAAATGCCTGTATATGCCCTCATGCCCGCTTTTGCCCGGACGCGGCAATTCGAGGGCGCTCAGGACATCGCCGTATCTGGCTCTTAGCGCCTCGTAGAATATCGCCCTGTTGCAGAAGACATAGCACAGCGTTCTGGCGGCGTTTTCAACGGCCATGTGGCGCGATTCGGGGCGTTCCGGATCGAAGGTCCATTCCATTTCATTCGCCATCCAGGAGTCGAGTCTTGCAGAAAATGGCCTGTCGGAAAGCGATCTCTCGATGAGAAACTGTTTTGTTCCGATAACCGGCCAGTCAAGATGGCTCTCGAGCGAACCTATGAAGATGTCGTCGGCAGCTTTGCCCCATTCGATGATTTTGCCAGAAACTATTGAGTTGAAAAATTCGAGAAACTCCGGAAGAAACTTGTCCTTCACATGCGCGCGGACATCCGGCCTCAGGCAGTCCGACGGCCTGATCAGGTTCAATCCCAGATCCCAGTCCCTTATTCTTCTTTCGATCATCGGACGATTCCACCTGCTTCTGTCGAAGAGGACAAAACGGTTGACGTTCCAGGTGAAAAAATAATCCGTCTGTATCTGATCCGCCTTGAGATAGGCATCCTGCATCAGAAGAGGATCGAACGGGGAGCGCCCTTCTGGAGTCCCCGGCAGCTTCACCTCGCCGCATAGAACAGGGGTCTGGCAGCCCTTCACATAGAAACGAAGGTCATGACGCCTGCGGCTGCCCCCTACATGCTCCTCCACGGACGCATGCGAAAAATTCCAGTCGGGATGGGCTTGAAAAATCATCTCCGCCCAGCATTTCACATCGGCGCAGAAACTCTGTTCATGAATTTTCTCTTCTTGTCGAAGGCTCATGGCTATTATCCTAAATTAAGCAGTTGGCCGCATTTGTCGCAGATACGAGGCAGCAAGACGAAGCTGTAGTAACTACTGCAAGTCGCAGCTAACGAAGTAGATGTGGCAAATGCGGCCAACCCCGACGGGGTTGAAAATCGCAAAAAAGTCGTCAACCCAAAAGGTTGACGGATCAAAAAATATAACAACTTAATTATCATAAACTTAAGTAGAAACGCGATTTTCAACTGCTTTTTCTAGGATTATTGGCGTTTGAACTGAATCAGCAAAGTGAAATATCGTTCAATTATTGCAGGATTCAAACCCCTGAAGGGACGAAATGCCCCTTGGGAAAATGTCGTTGAACCTGTCGGAGGAGGGGATTCAGACCGGCCGGACGGCCATTGCGGAGAGGAATGCAGGGGCTCTGACGGGGCGGCGCGTCCTGGCGTCCATGCAGGCGTGGACGGTCCAGCCTTCGGCCAGGAGACTCTCGCCGTTGCGAATTTCGCAGCGGATCTTGATGCGGACGCCCTTCGCCTCCTCGACCCATCCGGATATACGGAGCAGGTCGTCGTATCGCGCGGGCGCGATGTATCTGCAGTAGGTTTCCACGACGGGGAGCATAATGCCCTCCCTCTCGATCTCGGGATATGGTTTGCCGGCCTCCCTCAGCAGCTCGTTGCGGAGCCTCTCGAAGTATTCCAAATAGTTCGCGTAGTATACCACTCCCATCTGGTCGGTGTCCGCATACGGGACACGGTATTTTATCTCGGATTTCATCGCCGCCTCCTTCAGTTGCTCCGTTCTCATGTCTATAGCGTTCGACTTTGCTTTTTCAGGAGATCATTAGGAACGATGTCTCCTTTCACCGCGCCTACAATTCTGTCGAGGACCTGATCAATCGTCATTTCGCTGCTGTCCACCAGAATTGCGTCTGCGGCCTTGGTCAGCGGGGAGACTTTTCTGCTCATATCCATCCTGTCTCGTTCGGCTATTTCCCTTGCGACCGAGGCGACGGTGGAGCCTTCGATGGTCTCGCCGGACTGTTCGAGGCGTCTTCTTGCGCGGACCTCGGGACTGGCGGTCAGGAAGAATTTCCACTTCGCATCCGGAAAGACCACCGTCCCGATGTCGCGCCCCTCCATGACGGCAAGCCTGGCTCTGGATGCTATATCACGCTGCCTGTCAACGAGCCACTTGCGGACAGCCGGAATGGCGGCTATCCGGCTCACGGATGCAGCTACTTCCGGGGCGCGTATCTTTCTTGTGACATCCTCGCCGTTGAGAAGGATCTTGTCCGAGCCCCCCGACGAAGTGTATTCGAGACTAGTGTTGCGGAGAATATCCTCCACGTCCTTTTCGGACGGGCTTTCAAGAGGAGTTCCTCTCGTCGTGGCCGCGAGAGTGATGGCGCGATACATGTTCCCGGTGTTTATGTATGTCGCGCCGAGCATCCCCGCGACTTTCGCGGCGACGGTGCTCTTCCCGGCAGCCGCCGGACCGTCTATCGCTATCACAGATTTTTTGTCCGATTCTGCGCGATTCATTCAAATTTCCTGATTTCGATGTTCATACTTTGTTCTCCCGCCCGGCGTTCTCCGTTCGCAAGTCGCGCCGCAGCATCACAAAGCGGATATCCGTTTTATCTTCCCCGTACCAAACGCTGAACGTGACAACGCTGAACGGATGACCGATTCCCCCCGTATCACACAATCCTGCATCCTGCATTCCGCATCCCCCCTCACCCCTTCGCCGGCGTTATTCTCTTTATTATCTCCTCGTTGAGGACTTTGCCGGCGTGGAGACCGAGGGATCTCATCATGTATTCCTGGGCTGCGATGGTTACCAGTCCGGCAAGATCCCTTCCCGGCGCGACAGGCAGGGTTATGTGCGGAACATCCATCTCCAATATCCGGTATTTCGCCGTCTCAAGACCCGAACGATCTATCCTGCCGACCTCTTCCCAGTGCTTGAGCGTGACGACGATATCTATATCCTGTTTCTCACGGAAGGCGGAAACGCCGAAGAGCTGTATTACGTTTATGAGGCCGAGGCCCCGTATCTCGATGAAGCCATACATCTCGCTCATCTTGGCCGAGCCGACGAGGGTGCTTCCACCAAGTTGCGAAATTCGCACGACATCGTCCGCGACGAGCGCCGCGCCGTTCTTTATCAGCGAAAGAGCGCATTCGCTCTTGCCCACTCCGCTGGGGCCTCTGATGAGAACTCCAGTGCCCTGCACCTCGACCAGCGTCCCTATCACAGCTACGCTTGGCGAAAGCTCGCGTTCGAGATATATGACCGTATCGTTGATGACATGGTATGTTATCATCGAGGACACGAAGATGGGCATGTCTATCTCGTTGGCAAGCTCTATGAAGAGCGGAAAGGGGTCCAGGCCGCGCGCAAATATCACGCATGGGAAGTATTCCTCCAGGTAGCGCCTTATCGCATTGTCCCTGCTTGTATCGTCCAGCGAATTCAGGTATGCATACTCGGCCATGCCGATTATGTTCACACGCTTGTCCGCGAAGTAGTCGAAGAATCCGGCCAGCGCAAGGCCCGGGCGGTGTATGGACTCCTCGGTGATCTCCCTGTCGGCCCCCTTCTTCCCTGCGACCCACTTTAGCTTGAGCGTCTTCTCATTGTCCCTGAAAAACTTCGTCACCGATATGGAACTTTTGCTGTCCATCCTGGTCAGTCCTCCTGCTTCAATGGTTCGGGCTTGCGCTTACCCTTCAGGAGAATTGCCGGATCCTCCCCTATGCTGTCGAGTGTCTCGGTGAGACTGTCCAGGGATTCGTCCAGCTTGGCCAGCGTCTGCGACAGCCTGGTCTTGAGCCGGGCCATCTCCGATATCCCCTCCGAGGTGGAGGCGAACGCCTCCCTCGCGCTCTTCGCCGTCTCCGGAATCTTCGCCTCCTCCACCTCCTTCCTGATCCCCTCCGAAAGGGCGTTGATGGATTCAAGATTGCTTTTCAGCTTCGAGACGACATCCTTCATCTCCGCTTCATCGAGGGTCTTGTTAAGGTTCGCAGTGGTCGTCTCCAGATTGGAGCTTATCAGCTCGAGCTTGTCTATCGTGGACTGTATCTTGGGGTCGTCGAAGAGGCGGTTGATCGAGCGCAGCGTCTCGACGAGCCTCGACGATATCTCCTCGTAGTTGATGGAGGCTATGCGCGCCATAGTCTCGCTGAGGCTCGAACTTATCCCGCTGAGCAGCGACGGCGTTGACGGAATGTAGAGGACATCGTCGGGAGGCCTGATCGCCAGAACCGGATTCGCGGGGGTGAAATAGTTGAGCTCGACATACTTCATGCCGGTTATGCCGGTCAAGTCCAGCCTGCACCGCAAGCCCTTTATAATCTCGTTCTCTATGTGCTCCCCGAACTTCTCCGCATCGTATTTGCCCCGACCTCCGTCAGGCGCCACCGCGGAGAGCACGGCCTCCATGTCCACCCGGACATGCTTCTTGTTCAGGTTGACCGTCATTCCCGTGACCCTTCCAATCGTCACACCCTTGAGCTTGAGCGGCGCCCCGTGTTCGAGCCCCTGGACCGACTCGGTGAAAATCGTGGTTATGACTATCTTCCTCTCGAAGATGTCGGCTATCCCAAGCGAAAGCAGTATCGCAAACGCGAGAACCGCAGACGACACGATGAATAACCCCAGCTTGAATCTGTTCGCCTCTATCATTTTATCTTTGCGCCTTCGTGCGATATATCATTTTTTGATTTCAACAGTAAGATAACATTCCCGGACAAAATTGAAAACAGCTATCGCATCCGGTCAATCATCCCGTCCCGCGTAAAAAATTCCCTGACCCGGCTGTTTCCAGACTGCTCCCTTAGCTCGGCCGGACTGCCGAACGCTATCGCCGTCCTCTCCTCCGGATCGAGCATCATCGCCCTGTCGGCTATCGCGTAGATGCTGTCCAGCTCATGCGTTACAACAACCATGGTGGTGGTCAGCCTCTCCCGCAGGTCGAGAATCAACCGGTCCAGCTTCGCGGCAGTAACCGGATCGAGCCCCGCCGACGGCTCGTCGAAAAAAAGTATCTCAGGATCAAGCGCCATCGCACGGGCAAGCCCGGCACGCTTTCTCATTCCGCCACTGGCCTCGTGCGGCATCATGTCCTCGCAGCCGCCCAGGCCAACCATCTCCAGCTTCTTCTTCACCAAATCGGCGATTTCGACGGGCGAATATGGCGTGAACTCCTCCAGAGGCAGCGCGACGTTCTCCCCCAACGTGTAGGAGTTGAAAAGGGCGCCGGACTGATATAGCACACCGAACGAACGCATGATCCGGCGCTTGCCGGACAAGTCCGCCTTCACAATGCTTTCTCCCTTCACCAGGATATCCCCCGAGATCGGCGCACGCAGGCCAGTCATGTGCTTCATCAAAGTGCTCTTGCCGCATCCAGACCTGCCGAGAATGACGAAGACCTCGCCACGCGCAACGGAGAAGTCCAGATTCTCCAGCACCGCAACTCCGCCATAGCCGACGGACAGCCCCCTGACCTCTATCATGACTGGGTTATCGCTCATAACATCTCCTCTAAAATCAATACATCAAGTTCGGGGGAAAGCTTCAACAACGCCTTGCCGTTGCTTATCATCGTTGGTTTCCCGCTCGAATAGTAAATCGCAGAGGCCGCCTGCAGGATGTCCGGAAGAGGAAGGCGGTATTTCCCCCTTAACGCACCGGCGAGAAACGCCACATCCTCGTTGATAGGCAGACACTCGGCGTTTGGAATGCTCAACACAGCATTCCTGTATTTTTCAGCGATCTCAATATTGCCAGTCTGAACAGGCTTGACCATCAGCTCCGCCAGTGTGACAGGAGATATCAGCCCGGAAAATTTCTCCTGGGACATAAAGGAGAATATTCTTTCGACAATGTCTGCATATCGTCCGTCATCCTCGAACAAGTATATGAAAAGCATCGTGTCCAACACGACGCGCCTGCGACCGGAGAGCTTTTCAAGGATATTATCTGACATGCCCATCCCATTCACGCCTGAGGCTCTTCACATATGCGGTCGCATCCATCCCATCCGCAATTTTGCTCCCTATCCCCCGCAAAGACGAAGGCGACACATCGTATATCCTGAGCGAATCCCCCTCAACAACAACATTGAGCTTCTCCCTGGGCCTTATCCGAAGAACCCTGCGCTCCTTCTTCGGTATCACAATCTGATATCTACTGCCTACAGTTACAAGCGACATATGACACCTGTTTTTCATATGATGAATTATTTTTCATACACTTAATATATCTGTCATATTTTGCATTGCAAGCCTCCGCACTGTGCAATCGTAAGAGTTCAACAAACCCCGTCGTTGACGGGGTTCAGTGAATATTTACCTTTCAGCGAGTAGGGTAAACATCCTGCATCCTGTATCTTTCAGTCTTTAGCCCTCTTTAACGCTGAACGCGCCAACGATGAACGTGCAAACGAGATCCCTGCATCCTGCATCATGTATCAAAAGTAGTAGAAGGTTTCCCTCCAGCGTATCTTCCTCGGGTTCCTGGCCGCACCGCATATGGCGGCCGCCGTCTCTCCGGTTATCCCCAGAAGCGAGCGGATGTCGCGGAAGAGCTTGACCGCCGCCTCCCCAATATGCTCAAAGGCGGACTGCCTCTGCGAAATTCGCACACCAACAGATGTTTTTGTATTTTTCTCAGACATGACAAACCTTAAGACTGAGGTAATTGCAAAACTCTTTTCGCGGGCATGCCCCGAGACCCTTTGGGCTCGGGATCTCGCGACAAGCATGG
>DYMC01000063.1 GCA_020721745.1 Lentisphaera sp.
GCCCTATCGGGATCGGGATCACGAGACTTGCGCGTCCGGAGTTTTGCAATTACCTCGATGCTATCTTTAAACGCAAGATTTGGATTGACGGCTCAAGTCATCTTGCCTTTTCTTCCGCTCGCGATGAAGAATATTCCGCCTGCGAGGTTGAAGATGATGATGAGCCCGGTGTTCATCACGGCGACGCTGAGAGCCTTTTCCTTTTCCATCCCCGCGGCGGTCAGCATCGCAGAGATAGCCACGTCTCTCGTGCCGAGCCCCGAGGGGGTGAGGGGAATTGCCCCGACGGCATTTGCAAGCGACGATGCGAGGATCACGTAGTGCGGCTGCTGTCCGGTCTCCCCGGTTCCCTCTATGAGACAGAACATGGCTACCCCCTGCATTGTATGCACGAACAGTGCGCTGGCCAGTATCCAGAGTATGAGTTTTGCGTATGACTTCCTGTAGCCGTCAAGCGCCTCCATGAGGCGGCTCGGAAGCCCGCGCCCATATTTGTCGGCCAGACCGAGGAGCGCCTTTATCGGGGAGATTTTCTCGAATGTCCTGTGGAAAAATAGGAGTGATGCGCCGAGGAGTCCGAGGATTATCCCCGCGACTAGGACGACGAGGACGGTCCGGGCGGAGTTCGCCAGGGCGGATATCTGTCCGAAGCATGCGATGCCGAGTGTTCCTGCCAGGACGAAGAGGCCGATGAGCCCTATTATCCTGTCTATCAGAATGGAGAAGACCGCCTTGGTCTTCGAGCCGGTTCCTGATCTTGCCGATATGAATCCGGCCTTCGCGATGTCTCCGCCGACCGCGCCGGGGATGACCAGCGAGAAGAACATCCCCTGCATGGCGAGGAGGAAGCTGTCGCGGAAGGAGATTTCAATGCCCTGCATCTTGAGCAGGGAATGCCATCTGGCGACGCAGACTAGGAAGCTTGTCGTGAAGCAGAGGATGGCGAGGGCGAACCATCGGGGGTCGGCTCCGTGTATGGTCTGCATGATCAGCTTCTTGTTCCCCCTGGTGAGGAGGTAGATGATCAGCGCCGCGACCGCGAAGCGCAGGATCATGGACGACGCGCTTTTGACCCTCTCATTCATTTACCACCGCCGCCCGTCTTCGGATTTGGATTTTCACAGGATTGCTGGCGAGCCTCAGCGACTGCAGATTGAGCTCTCCGACAATGAGCACGAAGCGGTCCCCGGAAATATCCCGGGCATTCAGGCCGAAGTCCGAAAGCTTGAATGTCTTGTCAACCAGGGTCGAGCACGATGTCGTCAGCTCGAGGCTCTGGCGCGGCGGCGGGACATCCGCCGGGACCATTGGCTTGATGACTTTCCATTCGGCGAATGGAGGAAGAGCCTCCTCGCCGGACGCCAGATGATATCTGATCCTCACGTTGTCCTCCTGTCTCCTCATCCACTCGTGTATCAGGAGTCTCTTGTCGGAGAAGTTGGTCAGGCGGAAGGTCAGCTTGATGTCCTCGTCCGTGTAGAAGGTCCTCCGGGGGGACACGCAGTCTAATTCGGCGTTGACGTTTTTCAGAGCCGGGAATTTTGTTGCCACCTGTGGCGGCTTGATGACCGCGCCCTTCACGCCCTCCGGCGCGGTGCCGGCGCAGGACGAGAGAAGAAGCGCTGCGATGGCTCCGGATGCAATTGTCTTGAATTGAGTGTCCAATGCGACCTCAGGTTTTCAAGGATTTTATTGTTTCCGCGAAATTCGCGATGGGATTGCGCATGAGGGTTTCTCCGACGAGGATGGCGTCGAAGCCCGCCTCGCGCAGGAGCCTGGAGTCGCCGGGTGTTTTAATCCCGCTTTCGGAGACTTTCAGGATGCCTCCGGGGATTTTTCCGGCCAGGTCGAGCGATGTTCGCAAATCCACCTCGAATGTCCTCAGATTCCTGTTGTTGATCCCGACTATCCTCGCGCCCGAGTCGAGGGCCATTTTCACCTCGTCCAAATCATGGGTCTCGACAAGGGGTTCCATTCCGAGGCTTCTGCCGACTTGCAGGAGGCGGAGCAGTTTTTTCCAGGTCAGCATCGCGCAGATGAGGAGGAAGCTGTCCGCGCCCATGATCCTGCTTTCGTAGACTTGCGTCTCGCAATATATGAAGTCCTTGCGCAGGACTGGGATATCCGGGGCGTTTCTCTTCGCCAGCCTGAGATGGGCTGGCGAGCCCTTGAAGAAGTCCTGCTCGGTGAGCACGCTGATGGCGTCGGCACCGGCCTTTGCATAGGCGTTTGCGATTTTCGCAGGCTCGAATTTGCTCCGGATGGTTCCCGCCGAGGGCGAGGCTTTTTTTATCTCGGCGACCACGGAGAGACCCGGTCTCGAGAGGACGGCGTGGAAGTCGAGCGCTGGGGAGGAAGCGGCTTTTTTCTCGGCCATGCGCCTGGTGTCCGAGATGCTCCTGCGCCTGGCCGACAGGCGCTTTTTCTTCGCCGCGAGTATTCTTGCCAGGATGTCCGGAGTGTCACGCATCTTCTGCGCTCAGCGCTTGGTGAGACTGTCTTTGAATACGTAGAGGAAGACGGCGATGATCCCGCCGACCTTCCATGGGAGGCAGTATGGGCTGTTGAAGATGCTGACGGTGCTCGTCTCGGGGTCCCAGCTTCCGAAATGCGTGCCTAGGAAGGTGATCACTCCAACGATGATGTAGAGCGCGACGAGGAAGACTAGCGAGTATAGGATGCCGAAGATGAATTTTGAAAAGTTGTTCGTCGCCACCTCCTGAATGTTCTGCGCGGGAGAGCGTGTGTATGTCGGACCAAGCTTTCTTCTCTTGAACATGGCTGAGACCTCGGGTTGTTTGCAACACGCAATATAGCTGTCTTTTGATTAAAATCCAGAGCTTATGCTTTGCCCGTGGGAATATACGTCCGGGTTCAGCAAAGACGTGAGCCCCCGCAGGAGCGGACAATCTTTGTAGCGTCTCAGGGGGCAGGAGTCCAGTGAATATTTACTCTCAGGGTTTATGCCCGAAGATGTTCCTGGTGTTCAGGCATATTTTCACGAGCATGAGCATGAGGAGGGCTGGCTGTTTTGTTGGCTGTAAGCAGGAAGACCGGATAGGTCCTTTCGTTTTTAACTATGGAATGGATTACAGCGATTTGTGGATTCAGGAGTCCGGAAGAGTATAATGTCCGCGCGAGTTCCGAGCTGTCGAATCCATTGTGCGGGACCTTGCAGTCCCCGTGGAAGCTGCCATCCTCCTTTTCGAGGTCGGCGACTGCGAGCCATCCGCCGTTCTTCAGCATCGAGACGAGGGCTCTGGCGAGGCTTGCCGTGTCCGCGATGTGGTGCAGGGACATACAGGAGAACACCAGGTCGAATCTCCCTTCCGGCGGTGCCTGCTTTTCCAGGTCGAGAAGGGCCGTTTCGATGTTTGCGATCTGCAGTCTCCTGATCTTCCTTTCGGCTTCCTCGATCATGCCCTCCGAGTTGTCGGCGCAGACTATGCGTCCCAGGCTGCTTGAAAGCATTATGGACAGGGATGCGGTTCCGCAGCCGTATTCGAGCGCCCTCCATTCCGGGGACAGGGGGATGGCTTCGGAGATTGCCTTCGCGACCGACTTGGCCAGTTCATGTCTTGCTGGCTTCTCGTCCCATGTCGCGGCCGCCGCGTCGAATCTGTTTGCTGGCTTCATCCGGCCTCCAGGATTTTGCCGAGGGAGTTTCCCACGAAGTCCCTTATCCGGTCCCGCACTCTGCGGTAGCAGTCGAGGGACTCCTCCTCGCTCTTCGCGTCCTTCGCGAGCCTCGGGGGATCGTCGAAGCCGACATGGACCACCCTTGTCCGGGCCGGGAAGACCGGACAGTTCTCGTCGGCGTGCCCGCAGACGGTCACGACGTGGTCGAATTCGACGTTGTTCAGCTCGGCTATATGCTTCGAGCGATGACCTGACATGTCCACTCCTGCCTCGGCCATGACTTTCACTGCGTTCGGGTTCAATCCGTGTGTCTCTATTCCTGCGGAGTAGGGCTCGATCTTGTCGCCGAGCAGATATCTTGCCCAGGCTTCGGCCATCTGGCTCCTGCATGAGTTTCCGGTGCAGAGGAAAAGAACCTTCTGTCTCTTCATTTGTCTATCTCCCTTTTGTGTTGCGCTTTTTTTGCTTCCAGCTTCCCTACGGGATATCTTCTGCGTCTCCTGCATATTCCGTGCAGATCGGAGTGTCTTATTTTAGCGAGTCTTCTTTTGTCCTTCGCCAGGATTCTGTCGGATTTCAATGAGGACAAGACAAGCTCCAAGGCCTTTCGCTGCGCCGCGGCCGGCCTTGCCGGAAGCCTGTAGTGCATCCAAAGGCCTTCCTTGCGCGACTCGACCAGCCCCGCGTTCCTGAGCAGGAACATGTGCTTGGAGACGGTCGAGGGGGCGAGCCCCAGAAGCTCGATTATCTGGCAGACGCAGAGCTCCCCGTCCTTCAGCGCCGCCAGCGCCCTGAGCCTACCGGGATCGGACAACGCGCCCATGATGTTCAGCAGTTCGTCCATTGCTTGTCTCCTATGATTCGCCAAATAACGAAATA
Source organism: Lentisphaera sp. (assembly GCA_020721745.1). Taxonomy (GTDB): domain Bacteria; phylum Verrucomicrobiota; class Lentisphaeria; order Victivallales; family GWF2-50-93; genus DYMC01. Next base: position 4,519 of record DYMC01000063.1, read on the forward strand.
CTATATCGTGCGGCGCGGGGAATGCAAGCGTTTTTTATCCTGAGGTAATTGCAAAATTGCCTTTTTAAGGGAACGCCAGCCTTATGGCTGGCTCTTGGCCGGTCATAAGACCGGCGTTCCGTCGGCAATTTTGCAATTACCTCATCCTAAATGGCGCAGTTGAAACTTCTATTTAGTTGCAAGTCATTTCAGTTGCGCGTGAATGAAAGGCGTAGCCTCTTAGGTTCATTTCTCCAGTATTCCGGTGGACGGGAGCCAGCGCCTTTCGTTTTTTCCTCCGACGTATCTGGCTTCGATTATGGAGAGGAGGCGATCCGTGACGAGGGAGAGGATTTTGACTGGGAATAGTTGCTGGAGGGGCTTGACCCTGACGTTGAAGTCGCAGTAGTCGCTGTTCCAGTCGTAGTATCCGTATCCGTGTAGGGCGATGATGTTTCCGTTGGTCTCGATGTTGTCGGATGAGACTTTGGTGCCCTTGAGCTTGAAGTCTGCGGAGATGGCGTTTATCTCGGCCCATTCCCTGTCGAGTATCTTGCTCCCGACCGCCTTTACGAGTTCGAAGAGGACCGGGATGTCGAGCACCTTGCATTCTGTCAGGTTCATGGAGCCGTTTCCATCCAGCAGTATGGATGAATTTTCGTTTCTGTAGGCGCTTGACGCGGACAAGGCGATCTTGCCGGCGTATTTCGGTTGATTCTGACTGCGGACATCGTTCAGCAGCGCATGCATCTGCGCGCCGTTCAGCCTGCATTCGACAGTTCCGGTTTCGCGGTTGAAATCGTGGGTGATGTTGCAGGAGAGGCTGCCTCCGTAGAAGTCGGCCTTGATGTTCTTGAGGAGGAGGATTTCGTTTTCGAAGGAGATGGACGCCGAGGCGTTCCCGGCCTTGAGCTTTGCGGCGGACAGGGAGGCGTTGGAGACCTGGCCCGAGAGCGAGCTGGTGCCCGCATGTTGGAAATCTATCGTTCCTTTGAGCGATGCGCAGGTGGGCCCCGAGAAGTCGAGCCATTCCATTTTCGCCTTTGGGAGGAAGAGTCTGAGGAGATTGTCTCCCTCGAGGTCGCTCTGGACGGAGAATTCCATGTGGGGATGCCTCTGTGCCTCGTCCTTGTCCGCCGGCTCCGGGGGAGGGGGTGGGCCAGGGTCCCTGATGTAGTCGTCTATCAGCATGGACATTCTGGCGGAGTTGCGTCCCTGGGCTATTTTGAGGGAAGGAATCGCGACTATCCCGTCGGAGGAAGCTATCGTCTCGCAGAATATGGAGTCCATGGGCATTCCCTCGAAGTGGACGTTGGCCGCGGCTAGGGAGGCCTTGCCGAAGAAAAACGTCTTGTCTCCGGCGAACGATACGAAGGCGTTGGCCAGCACCTTGCTTTCGAGGGGTTTAGGGGAGAAGCGGAGGGAGGAGAAGAATTCGACCTCCTCTTCGCCGACGCCGAGGAATTCGGGGGAGAACAGGTAGTCGAGCTTGCCCGAGCATCCGAAGTCGGCCTGCAGTGCCTTTCCCGGGATTGAATACACGATGTCTCCGTTGATTTTCCTCTCGTTGTCGAGGGAGATCAAAAGATCTTGGCATCTCAGGAGGGAGTTCCGGAGGGAGAGCCTGGTGGATGCGTCCAGTATCTGGATGTTTCTGAAGATGATGCCCGAGGCCGATATGATGGTGTCGGCCTCGACCGAGGACGGGGTTCCGGGATTTCCCTTCGCATGTCCTTTTGCCGAGAGTGAATTTGCGTTCTTCGCGAGGCGGATATCTCCAAGAGGGAGGCTCTTGACGAGTGGCGAGGCCGGGTCGAGGGACTTGAGGTCCAGGGAGAATCTCGCATCGAAGTCTTTCGACAGGTGGTCGAAAGTTCCGTCTGCCTCGATGGATGCGCCATCCTTCATCTGGACTTTGAGCCCTTCGAAGCCAATCCTCGACGGGTTCTGGCTGGAGTTTGCGAATTTCGCGGAGGCGTCAGCCCCTCCGAATTCGAGGTCGCGGAAGCAGAACGAGGAGACGGCGGCGCGGGTTTTCAGGGAGAATGCCGGACGTGGTCCACCGGGTTTGTTTTCAATTTCAACGTCGGCCTTTAGTTCGAGATTTCTCAGTTCGGTCTCCGGTATTCTGATGGAGGGGGACTTGAATTCGGCGGACACCGATGTCATTCCCCCCTTGTCCAGGTCCAGGTCGAACGAGACATCGAGGGAGGATCTGTCGTCGTTGTATTCCAGGAATTTCCGCAGCGCGGCCAGGGGCAGTTCCAGACTCTTCGCTTCCCGGGGTTGTTCCGGCTTTTCCTTTCCGGGCGCTTTTGGGCCGGGCATGGACAGCTTCCGCATCTTGAAGCTTCTTATCTTTCCAGACATGGAGAAGGGGATCTTACCCGCCATGAAGTTGAGATATTCAATATCCAGGAGATCCTCCGAGAGAGCCGCGCTGGCGTTGATATGGCCGAGGACTATGCTTCTGGATTCTTCCGCCTCGTCCTTCGTCTCGACGGTGGCGGAGCCGTCCATGACCTCCACGTCGGTCAGCTTGAGGTCGAGGTCGGGAAGGCAGTCCGTCGAGATGCGTATCTTTCTGGCCTCCAGGCGGAGATCTGCGCCGGAGAACTTGTATTTGAACTTGACGTTCTCGAAGGAGAGCCCGTTCACCGCTCCGGCCTTGATGTTGTCGAAGCTCACGGACAGGCCCTTCTCGGCGAGTTTCCTGCGCACGATGTCCTCGATGAATCCAGGCAGGCCAAGCAGGTCGAAGGCGATTGTGGCGAGAATGGCGGCGAGCGCGACTCCGGCAAGCGGATAGAGGACGGCCCTTAGAAGAGGTTTGAGTTTTTTTCTGTCCGTCCCTTTCTGGTTCATAGGGCTATTTTTTAATCATTTCCCGTCCTTGGCCGGTGCTTGTTCCGGTTTTGTGTTCTGGATTGATTCGGGCGGGAGCATCGGCATGGTCGGCATTTTGGATTCCGGCAGGTTTATCTTGACATTCAGTTCGGCCTTCTTCTTGTCGAGTATGTCCTTCACTTTCTTCTCGACCTGTTCCTGCTTGAGGTAGTCCGAAATCTTTCCGGCGACTTCTGCGTATGGGGTTGTGCTCTTGTCGCTGCGCCCGAGGAGCTTGATTATGTGGTATCCGTGGATTGTCTTGACAGGATTTGAGAGTTCGCCGGTCTTCATAGCGAAGGCCACGTCCTCGAACTCCTTGATCATCTTCCCCCTTCCGAATTCGCCGAGATTTCCCTTCGCGCCCTTCCCGCTCGGGCAGTCGCTGAATTCCTCTGCGGCCTTCTCGAAGCTGATCTTTCCTCCGTCAATGTCGCTTTTTATCTCCACGCAGCGCTTCTTCGCGGCATCCATGTCCTCCTCGCTCCCGCTCTTGCTCTTTATGAGTATGTGGGAGGCGTTTACGGACTCGCCTTTCGTGAAGCTGTCCTGGTGTTCGTCGTAGTATTTTTTCGCCTCCGCTTCCGGGATGGAGATGGATGCGGAGACCTTGGTCTTTATCCATCGGTTTATGGCGGTGTCCTCCTGGGCGATGGGTGTCTTGGCGAGCTCGTCCCTGTAGCTTTCGATTGTCTTGCCTTCAGTTGCGAGAGCCTCCTTGAACTGGGCGATCTTGTCCTGTGGCGCGCTCTTCATGGACTCGTCGAATTCCTGCGCGAAGAGCTCGGGGCTCGGCTTGATACCGTCGGCCTCGGCCATGTCGAGGAGAATTTTCTTGTCAATCATGGTCTTGGCTATTTGCGGTGCGATGGCCTTGATGACATCCGGGCTAAGGTTCTTGGAGCCAGGCCCGCCGGGGAAGGAGGATGAGATATCCTTGATCAGCCCTATGAATTCGTCGCGGGTGATCTTCTTGTCCCCGTAGGTGGCTATCACCTCGGGAAGGAAGTCCCAGTTGATTTCAGCCTTTTTCTCCTGCCCGGGCTGTTCCGTCTTGTTTTCGTCCTTGCCGTAGAGGAAGGCCAGCGCCGCAGTGGTGACGGCGGTTACGGCTATCGCAGTCGTGAGTTTCCAATTTTTCATCTTTTCGTTCTCCATGGACTTTTGGGGTTGTGTTTTTTTTGAAGTAGAGCTAAACAATGCAGTGGAGAAGCAGAAAATCAAGTCGGACTTGGCGAATTCTGGAGAAATATTCGCCCCAAAAATGCCGTCGCTGTTGAAAAATCGCCCTCTTATCGTAAATTCACGGATTCGCAAACCAAAAAGGAGCTGGAAAGATATGAGCAAAGAGCTAAGCCGCAGCAGCTATCTGAGCAAGAATACCGGGAACTACCCGGAGAAGATCGGCGTGGCGGGAAGGATATACGTGAAGGCGGAAGACCTCCGCTACGGGACAAATCCCCACCAGACGGCGGCGTTATACAGGCAGGAGGGCAAGTCCTCCCCGATAGGCGGCATGAAGGTCTTGAAAACAGGCAAGAGCGGGCTTTCACAGACGAATCTGGAGGACATATCCTACGCCCTGAACATAGTCAAGTTCTTCAAAAAACCCGCCTGCGCCGTGATGAAGCATGTGAACCCCAGCGGAGCGGCCGTGCAGACCGGGGACGAGACGCTGAAAGATGTCTATGTGAAGGCGCGCGACTGCGACAGCCGCGCGGCGTTTGGAAGCGCGATCGCGTTCAACCGCAAGGTGGACGCCGAGACGGCTGCGGAGATAATGGGCAGCTTCGTCGAATGCGTGGTGGCACCGGCCTTCACCCACGACGCGCTGAAGGTATTCAATGACGGCGAGAAATTCAAGCTCAACAAGCATATCAGGATTCTGCTCTGCGGGGACATCTCCTCGATCCCTGCGTTCACCGGCGACAGCACCGAAGGCTACGAGACCATGAAGGTCCTCGCCGACGGCTCCATCGTGGTCGCCCAGCCGCTGCTCACGAACGTCCGCGGCCCTGAAGACTTCAAGCCAGCCCAGGGAGAGAGCAAGACCCTCGGCGTGGTATCCTCCCAGTTCAAGGCCACCGACGCACAGCTCGACGACCTCGTCGCGGCCTGGTATGTCAACATCAACGTCCGATCGAACGGCGTGGTGATAATGAAGAACGGCCAGACACTTTCAGTCGGCACCGGCGAACAGGACAGGGTCGGCGCCATAGAGCAGGCGATAGCCAAGTTCCACGCGAAATACGCAGGCAGGGAGAAGCTCGGCGGCGCGGTCATGGCCAGCGACGGCTTTTTCCCCTTCCCGGATGGCGTGGAGGTGGCGGCGAAGGCTGGAATCACCGCCATCGTGTCGCCTCCCGGCTCGATAAAGGACGCGGAGGTGATAGCCCGGGCGAACGAGCTGAAGGTTGCGCTATACCACGCCCCGGAAAGGATATTCTCCCACCATTGACCTGAATCTTGCGTTTGGTCCTGGGGAAGATGAAGTTCTGGCTCCATGAAGAAAAATTCAAATATCAGCTTAAAATCAGGGCTTGACACCCTTTTATTTCCTGTCAATCCCGTCTTTAAGTGACCGGTATGAAAGGAGCAGCAGTTCCTCCACCTTCGCCCAGTCGCAGCCATCCTTGCCCTGGTCTCTTACATGAGCAGCCTCCGCCCGCAAAAGGCCGGCCATGTCAAACCCAGGATGCTTGTAACCATACATGACTTCATAAAGATGCGCAATCCCTTTTCCTATCGTCACCGGATCGTTGCGTTTTGGATCCCTGCGGTCAATCCACCAGGCCAAGTCCGCCCTTGCGGCCTCCTCCGGATCAAATTTCAGGCCTGAATACTCCTTTATCTTGGAATACGCCGCTGTCAAATCAGGAAGCGCCTCATCGTAGTGCCCTGGCTTGGCCGCCTTGAACTTCATCGCCGAATCCGCCAGGAGATTCCCTGTTTCACCGGCTTCATATGCTGATATGCCGTATTGTCGCCTCAGGACTTGGATCAGACACCAGGCAAGCTGGGCCTTGTCCTTGCTATAGTATGCCTTCCACATCCTGGTCTCCTCGGAGGCAAGATATTTCGCGTCATAAGGTGCCTTACCCCAGAAAAGACTGCAACAACCCAAGGTGGTGGCAATCAACAAAATGCCAAACAGATATTTATGTCTGGACAGTTTTTTAACCGCCGCGCTCCACATGTTCTTGTAAAACAGAATCTTCGATGTCAAACTACCTCTCCTGTTAGAACGGCATCCTGCTTGCATCGTCAACGGAACCATCGGCATACAGGACGTTGAACGCACTCCGCAATCCAGCTTTGCCGTGATACGGACCGGCATCAATCAGTATGGCAAAGTTCTCCGGCGCCACAAGCCCGCCGTACGGGGGCGTGTCATATTGCCTGGCGCCGATGCGTTCGTTGCCGGGAAGCTCTATCTGCGTCCAGTTCCACACGTAACTGCTGCCTTCTGTGGCATAAAGATTTTCATTTTCATCGGGACACTGGAATATCTTTGTGTTATTCTCCATATCGAGCGCGGTGGAGAGCGGGATGCGAGTGGGATTCGCAAGCTTCTGTGATGTGCAGTTGAATGGGAAGAATTCCTTGTTCCCCTGGCCGTAGGCTTGGACCGCAAGCCCTATTTGCCTCAGATTGGAAATACAGTTTATCCTCTTGCCCGATTTCTTTGCACGGGTGATTACAGGAAGGAGCATCGCCATCAGAATCCCAAGAATAGCTACCACAACCAGGAGTTCCACAAGTGTGAAGCCTGTCCTCTTTCTGGACATCCTGTCACCGGCATAAATATTCCCCCTGGGGTTTGGCATCCTGAAATAATTTCTTATATTCTTCATTTTCTCCCTCTGCCCTTTCTTTCCGCCTGCGCCTTCACGATATCATACATCGCCTCCGTCAGTGGCGCCGACTCCGACTTCTGCTTTCCGCTCAATTCAAACAGGAAAAATCTGGATGCTCCGCGCAACGCCCCGTTCCCGCCGGGGCTGTCGAAGAACTCAGACACCCCTTCGGGATCCGCCAGGAGCTTTCTCCGGATATTCTCGGCGGATTCCCTGATCACCTTCTTGCGGGTCGAGGAAGGCAGCAGGAAGATCAGTTTGAACGACTTGTCAAGCTCCCTATAGGTCGCATCGGCTATTTGTTTCTCCATCTCGGCCGGATCCTCCAGCAGTTTTTTCTTCTCAACATCGGACATTTCCCTGAATGAACCGTCAATCTCGTTCAGCAGCTTTCCAGGATCAATGTGCTCGGGGTTCGCTATTGCGTTCTGGATGGCCCTGGCCTTTCTCATTTTGGAGTTCACCCAGGAATACGCCAGGAAAAGCGACATGGTAGTCGCCACCGCACATAGCACAAAAATAACTATTTTCCTTCTTTTAGTCCCCATATTTCCATCCAATTTATTGCCGTAGGTTATCCCTCTTGTTTTGTTTTTCAAATTGAACATGCCTGAAAAACTCATAAAACAAAGGCGACAATGGCGATGACAATCAGCGCAGCTTATTTCAATCCCCAGACCTCCTCCATATCTTCAATAGATGGATCATTATATCGTCCGAGTGTCGCAAGCCATTCAGGCATATCTTCTTTTATTGTGAGTTTTAGTTTTACTAAATCTTGTTCATCTATAAGTCCTTTTTCAAACATATACTGATAGAATTTCTTCAGGCTGGAGGCATTTTCTTTTATGCTTGTTTCGCTTGCCCACGTTGCTTTACGTGTAAACCAACATCCAAGGAACATACCAATATATCCAACGCCGTCCTTTGCTTCAATTGCATCTTCGTATAACAGGAAGTCGTTGATATAGAAATCTGCAAGAAAACAAGAACCGCTCAATCCACAATACAATCCCTTGGAAGATAGTGTCAATATCATTTGTCTTTGATTCGAACGATTATGGTTTGCCACCAAGCTGGGCTGGATTGGCTGAATCCCTTTGTCATCAATCAATTTCCTGATTCCGTGATGGTCTTTTTGGCCATCATCCTTTTTTGTTTTTCAACGCGTGAAATATACCCAGAAATGTATTTTGCAAGCACTTCGGCCAATTGTCTTCATTATTTTTTTTCTTTAGATCCTTACTTCTAGTGTCATGTATTTCAAATAACTATAAATAACTCCAGCTGCTGTCATTTTTGCTCCGCGATGGCTTGTTTTGCTCTATTGTCATGCATCGTAAATAAGTTGAAATAAAACGTGGAAAATCTGGTGATGTCTTCTTTTAAAAAAAACTTTACAAAGAGGAAACGGAGGAAAGAAAGTTTTTAAC
>DYMC01000271.1 GCA_020721745.1 Lentisphaera sp.
CCAACCGCAACGAGATTCATTTCGGGATCACACCCGGAGGATGCTTCGACCATCCCGAGGTTCACAGGATGATGATGAGCTTCATCAGGAAGACCGTCTCCCATTTCAAGGACCGCCGGAACATCGCCGGATGGGACTGCTGGAACGAAATACGCTGGAATGTGCAGGCCGACGGATTTGTCTGCTACTGTCCGCACACGCTTGCAGCATACAGGAGCTGGCTCGAGGAGAGACACGGCTCACTCGAGGAGCTCAACAAGGCATGGCAGAGGAGATATTCCTCATGGCTCGATGTCGTCCCGGGCAAGACCCCCCCGCGCCCCTACACCGACATGATGGCCTTCCAGCACTTTCTCACCGAGAGGACCAACAGACATGCGGCGGAGAGATACAGGCTGATCAAATCCCTCGATGGCGACAGGCCCGTCACGATACACGGCCCCTGCCCATGCTTCAACATGACCGGAGATCCGCACATGGAGCAGCCCTTGAACAGGGGGAACGACTGGACGCTCGCCGATTCCCTTGACGGAGTGGGATGCTCCAACTTCCCGATGTGGTGGAATATGCCCATGAGCGACTACGCCATGTCCATGTCGCAGATCGCCTCCGCCGCGAGAAACAAACTCTTCTGGATAAGCGAACTGCAGGGGGGAAGAGTCGGCATGGGCTTCGACTCCTACGAGCCAGTGCCTCCGGAAAAACAGCAGAAATGGGTCTGGGAGGGAGTGGCGCATGGTGCTTCGACAATACTCTTCTGGTGTTGGCGGGACGAAGTCTTCGGCGGCGAATCATCAGGTTTCGGAATTATCGGCAGCGACGGCCTCGCGGCCAGAAGACTCGATGGAATAGGCAGCACTGCAGGCGTCATGAAAAAACATTCCGCAATCCTCGCGAAATACAAGATGGACAAGCCGGAGGTCGGGCTCTTCTTCAGCCCGCAGAGCTATTATCTGCACTGGTCCCACGAGAAGACGGCGGACAGGGCTCTTGCGGGCATGCGCGGCTATTTCAAAGCCCTCGTCGTCAACAACATCCCATGCAGATTCGTCGAGGAGGAGCACCTCGGGGAGATGAAAGGGCTCAAGGTTCTCTTCATGCCCAGGGCCAACGTTCTGGACAGCTCAACTTCGGACAGGCTGATCTCCTTCGTAAAGGATGGCGGAACCCTATTCTGCGAATGCGAGACCGGCGCGTGGGACTCGACAGGAATATATAGGTATCCCGAGGAGCGCTTTGCGTCGAAAAGCGACGGGACCGTAGAGATCGGCCGGCGCCCAATAGAGGGGAGGACCATCAAGGCTCATTTCAACGGGCTCAAGTTCAGGCTCAGGCCCTCGCAGTGGCTGTGCCCCTGGATAGCCGCCGGAAAAACCAGAACCATCGCCAGACACACGGACGGCTCCGCCGTCATCGCCGAATACAATCTCGGCAAGGGAAGGATCATCCTTTGCGGATCATATCTGGGAAACGAATACGACAGGAAGCGCTACGACGACTTCGAGGACTTCCTGCTTGCGATAATCTCGTCCTCCGGACTGCATCGCGAATTTCGCGTCCACGAGAAACGCTCTGGCGACTTCAACGATTTCACCCACGTGGTCGCCGGTTCCTCCAGTGGAAGAAAAGTCGTCTTCGTCTTCATCCCGGACGGGAGGGATTCCGCTGAAATAGTATTTGACATGGACTTTTTCCAATCGGAGAAGCTGAAGGACCTCATGACAGGCGATAAACTGCACTTGCGCAGATCGGGGAAAGGCCATGCCAGGCTCAAATTGTCCCGGGGCGCTTTTGGAATCAGGATAGTGATGGAATCATAGCGGCACTAGTGTCCTGCGTCGCAAATACGTTGAATAAAATTATGCCTATTTTTGATGAG
>DYMC01000272.1 GCA_020721745.1 Lentisphaera sp.
GAACTGTGAACTTGGACATTCCGTGTTTGTTATTGGATGTTCAGAAAAAAAATCTTAACTTGACAGCAATGGGAGGACTCCCCTCCATGTGCTCAAGATTCTATCTGAGGCTGACAAAGTGAAGACCGTGCTGAAAATATTGTTCGTTTCGGCATATGTGGCATCCTCGACATTAATCCCTCTTCTGCACACCATGGGGCTGCTATGTCCTCACCATTGCCATCTCCACACATGCGGGGATGGACAATGCTGCGCAAATCGCGCCGAGAATGCGGACTCCGGCCGGATTTCCAGGCATGGATATGTGAATTCGGCAGCCAGCCAGGATGGCGAATGCCCGATATGCAGATTCCTGGCTCTCCTGCTCAACGGGGTTGAGGCGGAGGATGCGGAGAATGAACATATAATTTTCTGTCGGCTCCTCTCAGAGAAACGAATATTGTCCAGCCATTGTCCGATTTGTCATCTTCCGAAAAGCGACCTTCCACGCGGCCCTCCGAATTTGTAAGTTCTCCTTCCATTCCCCCAAATCAAGCTGTTTACAACGTTTGCAGTTGGGGGATGCCATCCCGAGGCGCTTGCGCGCTGGATATTGGCGGATGGCAAAACGATATGACTCAAGCATTTTGCGCCGTCCCGGCGCAAAGATGTCTGCGCCGAGTAACGTCTCTGCCTGCGGCTTCGCCGTGGCATGCCGCGCAAACTGCTTTGCACGTATAAAAAACACTGAAAAACAAACAGGGAGACCATATAAAATGATGAACATATTTTTGAAATCGGAAAATATCAAAGGAGCTTTCAAAATCAAGGGGTCAAGCGCGGGAATAAAAAGTCATTTCACATTGATAGAGCTATTGGTCGTCATCGCCATCATAGCGATTCTTGCGGGAATGCTTCTTCCCGCGCTCAACAGCGCCAGGTCCACCGCAAAGCGAATCAAGTGCACCGGGCAGTTGAAGCAATGCGGACTGGCGCTAAACATCTACACCGAAGACTGGGGTGGCTTCTTCCCCCCGGTGCATGGAGCAAACCCATATACTTCTCCGGCCGCACCCACTCGGGAATGGTGGGAGTTCCTCGACGACCAGAACATGAAAAGGGAATATCTGGTCTGCCCGGAGGACCCTGCTGTCCAGGAGGGATTCGACGACGGGAACTCGGGCGACGAGTTCGACTGGTCCACGCGGGAAAGCTATGTCTTCAACGGGATGTTCGCGTTCGGGAAAAGCAAGAACATGCTGAGCTCGCCTTCCCTCGATGTGATGATCTCGGAGCGTGGCGATTCCGGCGCGGTCCTGAACCACCAGGGATATCCCGCCTTCAGGGCCGTCAGCAAATGGGAGGGCAATGTCAAGAAGGACAGGCATTTCAAAAAATCCAACTATTGTTTCGTGGACGGCCACGTCGAGACGCTTGATTTCGACAACACCGTCGGAGACAGAACCGAAGAGAAGAACATGCACTTCATAAAGGAATACCTCTCGACGTATGTGCCTGCGCCTTGACGTTTTTTTATGAAGAGCCAATTGCAAAACTCCGGACGCGCAAGTCTCTTGATCCCGATCCCGACAGGGCATCGGGGCGCGTCCCTCCATTTTTACGCCGATTTTTCGCAAAAATCGGCGTGGAGGGGCATGCTTGTCGTAAGATCCCGAGCCCAAAGGGCCTCGGGGCCATGCCCGCGAAAAGAGTTTTGCAATTACCTCCAGTGAATATTTACTTGACTGGTTGCTTCTCAGCAGAGAGCCAGTTGCCGCTTCACCGGACGCATTACACTGCCATTCGGCACGCTAATGTCAAGGTTGCCTTTGAAAATTGAGGCTCTTCCGCAGAATCTGTGGGTAAAAAGTTGTAAGAACTGGGGCTTCCCGCC
>DYMC01000064.1 GCA_020721745.1 Lentisphaera sp.
AAAAAATGCCTCGGGGATGGAATAAAACGAAAAATCTGCAATTCGTCAGGCCTGGGCCGATTGGCTCCCCCTCATTATGGACAGCAAAACCATGTACATGCATGATATCTGCAGAAGGAGCAGGAAGATTCCAAAGGTGTCTACACTCCTTATGGTCAGCGCGGAGATGGAGATCGTCGCGGAGAAGAGGCACACTAGCGCGGCCGCCTTCGCCTGGCCAAGCCCGGCCGCCATCATCCTGTGCCCTATGTGGTCCTTGCCACAGTATGTTATGACCTCGGACACTGTCTTCGTCGTCCCGTTCATACACCTCGACAGTATCACGTATCCCAGATCGAATATCGGAAGACTTAGTATGAGTATGGGTATCGTGGCCGCCTTGACAGGGTTTTCCGACCACCCTCCCATCAGTCCTACCGCCGCCAGGGTGAACCCGAGGAAGAAGCTTCCGCTGTCCCCCATGAATATCCTCGCCGGATGCCAGTTGAAGCAGAGAAACCCGGAGAGAGAGCCGGCCAGACTTACGGCAAGAAGCCCCCAGAAGAAGTTCGATGTCTGAAGTGAAACGGCCAGATACGAGAGGCAGGCGACCAGCGACACCCCGCCGGCAAGCCCGTCCATGTGGTCGAGGGCGTTCATCGCGCTGGTGATGCCGACAATCCAGAGAAGGGACACTACCGTGTTGCCAATCTCCCTGTCTATCCCTATCCTCTCGAACGGCAGGTTCGCGGTCAGACCGTATCTCTTGAGCAGGAGAGTCAGCAGGAAGAGAACCAGCAGCTTCACCGTGGCGCGCACGCCGAAGATGTCGTCCGCCACCCCGACCGCCAGGACTATACCGCCGCCAATGATTATCCCCTTCTGCGGAGTATCGAAGTAGTAGAGCAGAAGCATGGGGATCACGAACGCGGCGTATATGGCCGGACCGCCCATCCTCGGCATCGGCTTCTTGTGTATCTTCCTCGCGTCGGGCCTGTCAACTATGCCGAGAGCCGGAAGCACCTTCATCATCACGAAAGTGAAGAGCATGGAGAGGAGCAGGGCGGCGAGAAAGCTCGCCAGATATGACAGCGCCAGCGAATTTCCAAGATATGTGTGCATCAGTAGAAAGAGCTGTCACGCCTGTGTATCCTTGGAAAGCGAATCTGCTCCCTCACCTGATATCCCTGGAGTATCAGGTTGGCAAACGTCGTGAGATACTGCGCATACCTTTCGTATTCGCTGAGCCCCTGCTCCGGAACGAAGACGATGTCTCCAGCCTTGAGCGCCAACTCCGACATCTTCTCCCTGCCGTTGAGTATGGCATCCAGATCCACCTTGCGCATCTCGGTCTCCTCGCCGTTCATCCTGAGGACGATGACCTTGCCCTTCTGCGCCTGGTCGGTGAATCCTCCGCAGCGCGAAACAGCCTCGATAAGGGAGATGTCCCTCGTGAACGGAATGATGTTTGGATGCTCGACCTCGCCAAGCACTATCAGGTTGCTCGTGTCGGACTCGGGGAAGAATATGAAGTCGCCAGGCCTCAGGAGGATGTTGTTGTCCATGTCCCCTTCCCTCAGCAGCTTGTATATGCTCACGTCGAGGATCTCGCCATTCCTCGATATGTAGGCCGAATTCAGGTTCGCGACCGAGCGCCCGCCCCACAGATCGTTTATGAACAGAAGCCCCCCGGCATCCGTGATCGCGTCCAGCAGCCTGTCTCCCTGTCTTATTCTCTGCCTTCCCGGCTTCTGCACAGCTCCAACCACCGACACAAACTGTTCGCTTTCGTCTTCATGCAGATCCTGGATTATCACGCTGACCTTCGGATCCTTGATGTACTTGGACAAGCGTTCGGCCAGAATATCCGCAAGTTCGTCCGCGCTCTTGCCGGCGGCCTCCACCCGCCCGACCAGAAGATAGTTTATCGAACCGTCTGGAAGTATGAAGACCTCCCTGCCCATCTCCGGCTCGTCCATGACAGATATCTCCAGCCTGTCCCCCTTCTTGAGCACGTAGGGCGCATCCACCCGTCCAACGGCAGTGGAACCCGGGGGAACATCCTTGTCGTATATCTGCACGGGCGTGAGCTTCTCCTGCCCCTCGGCCGCCACAATGGTGGCAGATTCATTCACATCTCCAGGTGTCTTCCCGGCATTTTCCTCCTGCACGCTCTTGCATGATTGGAGAGCAAATACCATCACCAGCAAAAATACGCCCTTGGCAAATCCATTTGACATCTTGACACCTTTTTTATTTGATGGTTTTCGGCCAATATTCACAAACCTATGGACAGAAGAGCCTTTGAAAACTCGTCCATGTTTGAGAATCGCTCGCGTGGCTCCGACCTCATTGCCTTAAGTATCACATCGTTCAAACCCTTCCCGATCTTGTTGTCCAGCGAAAAAGGCTCCGGGAAGACCCCCTTGATCTTCTCCGATACCAGCGCCCTTATGCCTTTCGTCGCATGGAAGGGCGAAAGCCCGGTGAACATGAAATACGCAAGCACCCCAAGACTGTATATGTCCGAATGATAGGAAAAAAGCCTCCCCTGGGCCTGCTCCGGCGACATGAACTCGATAGTCCCCTTCGGAAGACCGGCCGTCGTGCCCCTGTTCAAATCAAAATAAAAGTCGGACAGCATCGGCACGTTCCCGTCCGACATCAGGAAATTCGCTGGTTTGATGTCCCCATGGACTATCCCCCTCCGGTGAACCTGGTGAAGAGTGTCGGCCATGGACACCAGAAGTCTTATTTTCTCCCGGATATCCCCGCATCCCGAATCGAGAAGTTTCTCGAGCGACCCTTTCGGGTAGTATTTTGAAACCATGTAGTACTCGCCGCCGACGCAACCATGGTCAAGCAGCCCTACGACGTTGAGAGACGCGCATTTCGACGATATCTCCACGGTGTTCTTGATTATCTTCTCTATGTATTCCCCGCTCACGAAAGGAGTCGGCCGCAGCATCTTCACAGCGACAGTGCCGGAAGGCCCGAGAGCCTCGTAGACTACGCCAAACCCGCCCCTTCCGATCTCCCGACCCAGCTCATATCCGGCGACGGACTTGCCATTCTTCTCTGAAACACCTATCATAGCTCGGGGATTATCTCCGCAATGACACTGGTCTGCAGATACTCCATGTCAAAAGGTTTCTTGATGTAGTCCTTCGCTCCCAGCTCGAGGCACTGCTTCGCCACTTCCAGATCCATCCCGCCGGTTATCATTATCACGCTCGCATCGGGTCTGAGCTTAAGTATCTTCTTCAAAAGCCCGCTGCCGCTGTAGTCCGGAAGGCATATGTCCAGAAGTATCAGCTTTATCCCGTTCTCCTTCCTGAGCATGGACAAGGCCTTCTCGCCAGTCCGGGCGGTGACGGCCGTAAGCCCGTTCCGCTCCATCGCGGCCGATAAAAGCTCCAGGACCTGCTCCTCGTCGTCAATTATCAAGACCATCGCGTTCTTCTTCTGCTTCATATGGAAACTCTCCCTTTGTTGCCTATGATTTCCTCTCGGACCTGCCCTGCTTCTCAAGCCAGCCCTTCGAATAGTATTCATAGCCATACTGGCTCGAACGTATCACCATGTCGAACGCAAGCTGGTTTATCACTATCCCTATCATCTTCACCTTGCTCTTGTTCAGCATGTCTATGGCCCTGAGCAGCAAGTGGCGCGAAGTCTTGTCCGACTGGTAGACCATCACCACACCATCCACCACCGTGCCCACAATACAGGCATCCGACACAGGCAGAGTCGGCGGCGTGTCTATTATTATGAAATCATACCTCTCCTTCAGCCTCTCTACAAGCTTCGAAAACTCAACCGACATCAGAAGCTCGCTCGGATTCGGCGGTATGGTGCCGGAGGTTACGAAATGCAGATTATCTATGCCAGAAGAGCTCAGGAGACGATCCCAGTCTATCCCGCCCATCAGCAGATCCGACGACGAGCAGATCGCGTCGTCCTCCGAAACCGACCCTATGAGCAGATCGCTGAGCCCTTCCTTCTTGTGCAGCTTGAATATCTCGTTCAGCTTCGGCCTCCTCATGTCCGCCTCTATCAGAAGGGTGTTCTTCCCAAGCTGCGCAAGAGCTATCGCCAGATTCGCCGCCGTCAGCGTCTTGCCCTCCCTCGGGCTCGTGCTCGTGATCGCTATCACATTCCCGCTCGTCTTGTGGGAGCCCATCGCAAACTGTATGTTGGTCCGGAGAGTCCTGTATGACTCGGCCTCGATCGAAAGCGGAGGAAAATTGAAGAGAACGTTGTTGTATATGTCTATCGGCCGGTCGCTCTCACCCCCTCTGAAAAGACCGGATATCATCTTGCCAAGATGCCTCGACGGCCTCATGAACGACGACACCAGCCCCTTCTCGGAGCCTATCAGCGGAATATGCCCTATCACATGCAGCCCCGTGATCCTCTCCACGTCCTCTATCTTCCCGATCGAGGTGTCCAGCCCCTCCCACACAAAGGCGTATATCAAAGCCAGTATCAGACCGAATATCGCGCCTGCGACGATGTTCACCACATTGTTGGGCCTCACCTTATCCGCCGAACCAGACGCCGCGAGCGAGATGAGCTGTATCTCGTCCTTCGTCTTCTCCAGCTTCGACTTGTAGTCTATCTCCGCCTTAAGGTGATACTCCCCAAGCGTCTTCCTCATGGACTGCTTCAGCTCCCAGTCCGCCAGGTTGTCGTCGTAATCATACTTCACCTGCGGTATCTTCGCAAGCTCCGACTCCACAGAAGATATTAGATTTTTAAGTTTCAATATCCGCGGATGGTCCGGCTGGTAGCTCTCGGACAACCTCTTCATCTCCATCTTCAGACGGGAAAGCTCCTCGCGGTAGACCACGTCGGACCCGAGAAACACGTTCTCCTTCGAACTCTTCGTCAGAATGCTCTTGCGCGCGGCAAGCTCGCCCTTGAGATGCTTGAGCTGCTCCTCGATGAAATCCTTGGTCTCCTTCGCGTCAAGAGTCTTGCTCTTCCAGAAGTCCGCCTTGTAGGCCATCGCATAGATGTTCGCAAGAGCCTCGGCAACATGGGGATGCCCATCCTCCACCATTATGACGACTATGTCGCTCTGCGCCAGAGCCTCCGTCTTCAATTTCGCTTTCACCTTGGCAGGAGTCAGCGTCCCCACATATTCCTCCTCCTCGGGATCAAACTTAAGCCCCCTTATGTATTTGACATCTTCCGAGCTGAAATACTCCTCGTTCGTCTTGAACTTCTCGCTATCGGCCTTCTCCTGGATGATGTCGTGCACCATCTCCGCTATCTTGTCCTTGTTCGCCATGAGCTCCATCTCGGACTGTATGCTCGTGGACTGCCCCCCGCCATACCAGGTTATCTGCGCGCCCTCTATCGTGGCCATCGGCTGGCGCGCCGCGATCTTTATCTTGGACTTGGCCTGGTAGACGGGATCCTGGCTCTTGGTTATCGCGATCGAGGCGACAAGCACCAGCGTGAATACCAGAATTATGTCCAGCGCCCTCTTCTGGACCACCATCCAGTAGTCCGCAAGATCCAGATTTATCGCCTTGTCCCTGTTGCCGTTCAAATCGTTGGACATGCCCTTGAACCCCGGATTTATGATTTGAAAATGAAGCATAATATACTATTTGTAACAATGTATATCAAGGCACCCTTAACTATTTCCATGATAAACCATTCGAAACCCATCTTCGACAACCTCGACCGCAAAGCGCTCGGCACCGTGCTGGACTCGGGCTTCGCAACCAGCGGCCCGCGCGCCAGACAGTTCGGGACAATGGCCGCCGGCACCATGGGCATGAAATGGGGAATCCCCGTCCAGAGCGGAACCGACGCCCTCGTCCTGGCTCTGCAGCTCCTGAAACTGCCGCGCAATGCGAAAATCGCAATCCCCGCATACTCCTGCGGCGCGGTTCTCGACGCCCTGGCCTTCCACCGCCTCACCCCAGTCCCGATTGACATATCGAGGGACACACTCGGAATCTCCATCGAGATGGTCAATAGTTCGAGATGCAATGCCGCCATAGCCGCGCATCTCTTCGGAATCGCCGCCCCGTTCCATAGAATCAAAATTAAAAATCTCGTCGAGGACTGCGCGCAGTGCCTTGGAGTCTCCATCGAGGGAAGAAAGGTCGGCAGCATGGGAAGACTCTCGACATCGTCATTCTACGGGACCAAGATAATCTGCACCGGCCACGGAGGAATTCTCTGCGGAGACAGCCCCGGCGACTTCCGCGACGCCATGGAAGTCCTCCGGCACGACAAGGTCGAAAAATGGCGCCCGCATCTACACTTTCTCATGTCCGACCTCAACGCCGCGCTCGGAATATCCCAGCTCCAAAAGATGCCGGCGATGCTCCGCAGAAGACGCCGGATCGCGAAGACATACATGGAGGCTCTCGGAAATCCCGGCCCGCTGCCAGGGAACGAAATCTTCTTCAGGTTCAACGTCGTCCCGGCGAAACCAGGCGCACAATCCTCGCTGATTGCGAAATTCGCAAAGGCCGGCATCGAGGCGAAAAAACCAGTCTACAAGCCCATCTTCAGGCTCATGGGCCTGCCCCCGCGGAATTTCCCCGTGGCGGACTGGGCCGACCGCAACCTGGTCTCGATACCCATATACCCGGCGCTGGCCGACTCCCAAGTTGCGAAAATCGCAGAATTCCTAAACAGGCACAAGGATGAAATCCGTAGCCGGCCATCAGCCTAATCTCTATCCATATGGCGGATTCTTCGCGAAACTCGCGTCCGCCGACGAGTTCGTGATAGCCGACAGCGTCCAATACGTGAAGAAGGAGTTCCACAACCGAAACAGGATCAAATTCCCCGACGGCACGGCGAAATGGCTGTCAATCCCAGTTAAAAACTCCGGACGCTACAAGCAGCTCATCAAGGACGTGGAGATAGACGGGAGAAGCGGATGGCGGAGGGACCACAGGCGCAGCATCGAGCTCAACTACCGCAAGGCCGCGCATTTCGACGAGTTCTTCCCGACCGTGGCCGGCCTCCTCGACTCCGAATGGAAAATGCTGGCAGAATTCAATGTCGCCTTCATCAGGGCCACGGCCGCCTTCCTCGGCATAGGCACACCTGTCACACTCGCCTCCGAAAAAGGAATAGAGGGAGATGCCTGCCCTCTCATAGCCGAAATATGCAGGAAGACAGGCTCCTCGACATATCTGCACGGAATACACGGCCTGGACTACGTGGACTTCGCCTTCCTCGAAGAAAAAGGAGTCGCTAGCCTGATCCAGATATTCGAATGCCCAATATATCCACAGCTCCATGGCGAATTCATCCCGAACCTGTCCATCCTCGACATGATCTTCAACTGCGGGCGCGAACGGACTCTCGGCCTCCTCAGGGAGGGCTCAAAAATCCTCTCCAGAGACGAAGCGCTCAAACATCTCGGAAGACAGGGTTGAATATCTCCACCAATGTGGTAATTTAGGAGCCCCGGATTTCCAGAACTCAAACACAGCACGGAGGTGGCCCCGATATGATGAAGAACATACCGGAGCTCAAAGTCGGGATCGTGGCCGTCAGCAGAGACTGCTCCCCAGTCACACTCTCCGAGAAAAGAAAAAAGAACGTCCTCGCCGAATGCAGAAAGGCCGGGATCAGGATACAGGACGTCCCGGTCATGGTCGAAAACGAATCACACGCCGTCCAGGCCCTCGAATTGGTCCGCGAAAGGAAAATCAACGCGCTCGTCATCTACCTCGGAAACTTCGGTCCGGAAACCCCCACCACCCTCCTCGCCCAGAAATTCGGCGGACCTGTCATGTTCGTCGCGGCGGCCGAGGAGTCCACCGCGTCCCTCGCCACACAGCGCGGAGACGCATACTGCGGCATGCTCAACGCCTCACACAACGCAGCGCTCAGAAAGCTCCGCGTCCACATACCCGAATACCCCGTCGGAACCCCTGCGGAAATCGCAAGGATGATCTCCGAATTCATCCCTGTCGCCAGGACCGTCGCCGCATTGTCCAGCCTCAAGATATTCTCCTTCGGGCCACGCCCCCAGGACTTCCTCGCATGCAACGCCCCGATCAAGCCCCTCTACGACCTCGGAATCGAGATCATGGAGAACAGCGAACTTGACCTCTACGACATCTACAAGTCGGCGGAGGGCGACAGGCGCATCGGCGCGGTCGCATCCAGCATGGCCAGGGAACTCGGGGCAGGCAACAAGTATCCCGACATGCTCCGCAAGCTCGCGCAGTTCGAGGTGGCTCTCCTGAACTTCATGCAGAAGAACCTCGGCGCGTCGCAGTTCGGGATATTTGCAAACAAATGCTGGCCATCCTTCGAGAAATACTTCGAGTTCGTCCCCTGCTACGTCAACTCCAGACTCGCCGCCAGAGGCATCCCGGTCTCATGCGAGGTGGACATCTACGGCGCGCTAAGCGAATACATCGGAGCATGCGCCACGGCAATGCCGGCCACCCTCCTCGACATAGACCCATGCTCCTTCGGTGGAATCGGCGTGATAGCCGTGAAAGAGATGGCCCGATTCTACAGGCACATCCTCGTCGGGCACAGGTTCCCGCACCACGCCGCAATAGCCTTCAAGCACGCGGGAAAAACCATCTACGATGTATTCGCAATGCTCGGAGTCCAGCCGTCGGACGTCTTCCACAACCAGCCGGCCGGCTCCAGATACCCAACCGAGAATCCATTCCAGACAAGATGAAACTCATCCTATTCAACACACTGTCGCGGAGCGAGGAGGAATTCGTCCCGCTCAAGGAGGGACGGGCCGCGCTCTATACCTGCGGCCCGACCGTCTACAACTTCGCCCACATAGGCAACTTCAGGGCATACATCTTCGAGGACATACTCAGACGCACGCTCAAGTATTTCGGATTCGAAGTCTTCCAGGTCATGAATCTGACGGACATTGACGACAAGACCATCCGCGACTCGATGGCCGCCGGAATGAAGCTCGCCGACTACACCCGCAAATACAAGGACG
The DNA here is from genome assembly GCA_020721745.1 of Lentisphaera sp. GTDB lineage: Bacteria > Verrucomicrobiota > Lentisphaeria > Victivallales > GWF2-50-93 > DYMC01. The sequence continues at coordinate 8,951 of DYMC01000064.1, forward strand.
CTTTCTTCGAGGATATAGCAAAGCTGAGAATTGAAAAAGCAGAGGCCTACCCGGCGGCCACCGGCCACATCCCCGAAATGATCAATATGGTCCGCACGCTCGAGGCAAAGGGATTCGCATACAAGGCCGACGACGGCTCCGTCTACTTCCCCGTCGCGAAATTCGCAGAATACGGGAAACTCTCCAGGATAGACATGGAGCACCAGAAGGCCGGCGCAAGGATCAAGACCGACGAATACAGCAAGGACAACGTCGCCGACTTCGCACTATGGAAGGCCTGGGACGAGAAGGACGGCGACGTCTTCTGGGACAGCCCCTGGGGGCGCGGCAGGCCCGGATGGCACATCGAATGCAGCGCAATGAGCATGAAGTATCTGGGCAGGACATTCGACATCCACACCGGCGGAATAGACAACATGTTCCCGCACCACGAGGACGAGATCGCCCAGAGCGAGGCCGCAAACGGATGCAAGTTCGTCAACTACTGGCTCCACTGCGAACACCTCCTCGTGAACGGACAGAAAATGTCGAAGTCGCTCGGCAATTTCCATACCTTGCGGGATCTGATGGAAAAAGGCTTCAGCGGCCGCCAGATAAGGATGCTTCTCGCCGGGACACACTACCGCAAGAAGCTCAATTTCACACTCGACCTCTGCGAGAAGGCCGGAAAGACGCTGCAGGGATTCGACGACTTCTTCAGAAGGCTCTCGCATGTCCAGAAACGGTCCGCCGCCGGGGACGACGCCGCGAAAATCGCAAAGGAGGCCACCGCGAAATTCGCGGCAGGCATGGCCTCCGACCTCAACGTCTCCGAGGCGATGGCCGCGGCCCACTTCCTCACAAGAGAGGCGAACAAAATGCTCGACTCCGGCTCCCTCGGCTCCGACGGCGCGAAGAGAATCCTGGACACCTTCAGGGACTTCGACAGGATATTCGCCGCATTTGACGTGGACCAGGCCATCGCCCTCGAAATACCACCGGAGATAATGAACCTCATCGAAAGACGGCAGGCCGCCAGGAACAACAAGGACTTCGCATCGTCCGACAAGCTACGCGGCGAGATAAAGGCCCTCGGATGGACCGTCGAGGACACCCCCCAGGGACCGAGGGTCGTGAGGGAAAACTAAAAAAGTAGGGCGGCCATTCCTGGCCGCCAAGTAGTAGAAAAGATATTCATCATGATTGAGACCGTTTCGTTCAGAAGGAGAAAGCTCCCGCACTGGCGAGTGGCCAGTGCCTCATACTTTGTCACATTCAGGCAATACGGAACGATTCCTCCCAACGTCATAAAGGAATTGAAAGATCGAAAAGCACACGTTGATTTGAAGGATGAGATGGCGATGGACGACTTTCAGCGATTTGAATTTCGAAGAATCGAATCTATTCTCGATAAAGCCATCAGTTCTGAAAACATTCTTTGCAAACCGGAAATTGCGTCAATGATTATTGATTCCTTCGGAATGGCAGAACAAAAATACAAATGGTCTTTCCCCTCCGTTGTTGTCACGCCAAATCACGTCCATTGTCTTTGCGTGGGGCAAACGGCATCCATTCCTCTCGACAAGTTCCTGATGAAATTCAAGGGTTGGACTGCATACAGGGCAAATAAGCTCCTTGGCAGGACCGGCTCTCCGTTCTGGGCACAGGAATCGTTCGATCATTGGTGTAGAAATTCTCAAAAGGAGGAGACTGTAAAACGATACATGACAAACAATCCAGTGAAAGCAGGCCTAGTGAAAAAAGCCGAGGAATGGGAATGGAGGATACCAAAATAAAATATCTGTAAATGTATGATCCCTGCACCCAAGTAGGGCGGCCGTTCCCGGCCGCCAACCGGAAGGTACGCAGCCAGGATGTCGGGCAGGAATCCTCCAGAGCCGGACAAGTGCCCAACATACATGGAGGCTGATATGCTGAAACTGCTATATCGGGGCTTTTATTTTCTCTTCCTTGCCGCTGTCCTTGCATCCCTTCTCGGAGGGACAGTCTTCCATCAGGTCTTCGAATCCGCCGCCGTATCATCCCTTGAAGTCATCGGGATAAGCGAGGCCGGCTTCGAAGATGGCGACCGGAGGATAGACTCCGTCTGCCAGTGGAAGGACATATGGGAAGCCTGGATCGCCAAGGTGAGGGATGCGAATACATGGCAGGAATACAAGGAGATGTTCAAGGTGCCGGAAGTGAAAATGACAGAGCACGAATTTCTTCGCAAGCGCGTCTACGATCCCATCGTCGGGCTGGCCACGCTCGCTTTGAGGCTTTTGCTGTTCGCGTTTTCCTTTTCATTTCTCATCGCCGCCATCATCCTGCATCTGGTCCACGTGATCATGTCCTTCATGCGGCGCATCAAATCCCTGGAGGAGAGAATATCCCTGCTGGAAGCTGCGTCGGACGAAAGGACGGAAAGGATGCCATCATGAATGACAATGTGAAAAACGGAATGGCGGACGAGTCTGGCCACAAAGCCACATTGCTTCTCGCGATATCCGGAACCGCGCTATTTCTAGGAGGAGCCGCCACGGGATTGCTCCCCATGGGCATTCCCGGACAATGGGTCTATCCGCACGTGGCACCCTCGATGGAGAGCTTCCCCTTCCTGCAGATCGCGGGATCCTTCATGGTCGGAGCCGGACTCGCAGGCATCGCACTCGCTGCGCGCGCAAAATCCGCAGGCTCTCCCAGGCTGACCCTGGCCGGCATCATCCTCCTCGCATCGGCATCAATCTTCTTCGACTGGAAGGTCCTCGAATGCGGCAGGATCGGCGTCTCGGAAAACATCATGGCGCTCTACGACAGGCCGACAACGGGATATCTGGAGGCTGCAAAGGACATTTCGTCCTTCCGCGGATACATGTCGGACTTCGCCTCCGGTCAGAAGAACCTTGGATTCATAAGCCACTGCGCCGCAAATCCGCCCGGACGGACCAGTCTATGCCATGCGGTATACGGCCTGCTCGACAGATTCCCTCCGCTGCAGGGCTTCATACTGGGCACCATGCCGCGCGACGCCGCCGACGCGTTCGCCGCGTTCAAGGCCAACGACCTCTTCCCCTTCTTCAGAATGGATGGGCGAGACCAGGCGGCCGGCATGCTGCTGATCTATCTTTTCCTCGTCCTTCTGGCCGCTGGAAAGATTTTCATCGGCTGCTCGATCTGGTCGCTCTACGGGGCCGACACGGCGGTATCCTCCGCCTGCTTCTATCTATTCGCGCCCGCACCAATTCTCTTCCTCGGCCATTACGACTGCTTCTTCGGGGCCATGTCCGCCTTCCTGATGCTTCTTGCGATAATGGCCGCGAAACGCAATTCAATCTCCATCTCCGCCATTGCCGGCGTATCGGCCTGCATCAGCACACTGTTCTCAGTGGCATTTGGTGTCTCGTGCCTGTGGACGATGGCATACTGGCTCTGGGCATCGCCGTCGGAAAACAGGATCCGCCACTTCGCGATGAAGCACGTCATCCCCTTCGCGGCATCCTATCTGGCGGTCATCTTCCTGCTGCAGGCCCTTTATGGATTCGGATACGTCGAGGTGCTTCTAGGATGCCTCGGGAACAATGCCCAGTTCTACCGCGACCAGGCGGTCCGCACGT
>DYMC01000273.1 GCA_020721745.1 Lentisphaera sp.
CCTTCATCAAGTCGAAGGAACTGCCGGTGCCGCTGGACAGCAACTTTGTCCATGCATTGAAGGAAGTGCTCTCCGGCCTGGTCAAGGTCACCGTCAAGGCCCAGGAGTTGCAACAGGCCCTGCAGGTCACCGACGGCCCGGCCACCCCGGCGGAGATGAAGAAACGCTTTGAGGAATACATCGATCAGCTCACCAAGGGCAAGGACCCGGCCAAGGTACGGATCGTCATGGAAGGCTGAACCAAGAATGATCACGGATAGACAGAAGTTGCAATCAGTAATCTCCAAGGGAGAGGGTCTGGATCTTGAGCTCAAGGCTTGCCGCGACCAGTTGCCAAAATCCGTGTATGAGACTGTGTGTGCCTTTCTGAATCGGCATGGGGGAACGCTACTGCTCGGGGTGGCGGATGACGGAAACGTGTCGGGAATCAATCCAGATGCGCTGGTGCAGGTCCGCAGGGACTTCGTCACTGCCATAAACAATCCATTAAAACTGACACCACCGACATACCTGTCCATAGAAGAAGCTGAATTGGATGGCAAAAAGATTCTGCACATCTATGTACCCGAGAGTTCCCAGGTCCACCGCTGCAATGGACGCATCTTCGACCGCAACGAGGATGGGGATTTCGACATTACCGACAACACGGCTCTTGTTGCCGCCCTGTACCAACGCAAACAGGCAAACTACAGCGAAAACAGAATCCTTCCCCACCTGGGACTGGATGATCTTGATCGATATCTGATCGCGAAATGCCGCAAGATCGCATCTTTCCGCTGGGAAGATCACCCATGGAAAGATATGGATGATCTGGAATTGCTCAAGAGTGCCCAGCTTTACCAGACAAGTTCAGAAAATGGTACAAGCGGCATTACTCTGGCAGGTATCTTGCTTTTGGGCAGGCAACTGCCATTGTTGAATACGGTTCCCCATCACCGTACCGACCTGATCCTGCGCAAGGTCAATCTGGATCGTTACGATGACCGCGATTTCGTCGATGTCAATCTGGTGGAAAGCTATGAACGTATCATGGCCTTCATCCACAAGCACCTGCCCGATCCTTTCTACCTCGAGGGCACGACCAGCATCAGCATACGGGATGCCATCTTCCGAGAGGTGGCCTCCAACCTACTCATTCACCGGGAATACACCAATGCGTTTCCTGCCAAGCTGATCATCGAGTACGGCAGGGTTCGCACTGAAAACAGCAGCCGTCCCCACGGTTTTGGCCGGCTCGATCCCGAGACCTTCACGCCATTTCCCAAGAACCCCGTGATTGCCAAGTTCTTCCGGCAGATCGGACGGGCCGATGAACTCGGCTCCGGCATGCGCAAAATGATGAAGTATAGTCGGGCATACGGGGGGGCCGATCCGGAACTGATCGAGGGAGACGTGTTCAGGATCGCAATCAGGGTACCTGAGTTCAATGAGCGACAAGAGGCTGCAACTCCCGGATCGCGGCCAGGTACGCAAGTCACCCCCGAAGTCACCCCCGAAGTCACCCCCGAAGTCACCCCCGAAGTCGAGAGGATGCTGAGGGTAATTACCGGCGAGATGACCCGGGGAGAGATCATGAGAGCTCTCGTACTCAAAGACGAAAAGCATTTCCGTGAACAGTATCAGCAAATCGCAGTCGCCGAAGGACTTATCGAGATGACTATCCCCGACAAACCCAATAGCCGTTTACAAAAATACCGATTAACGCCCAAAGGCCAGAAATGGTTGAAGGAAAACCGCTCATGAAAAAACAGATCGAACTCTTCCAATCCAGCCTCGTTCCCGGCAAACCGGGCAGCGAAAAACTTTTCGAGGAGGAACTGACGGCGGGGCCAAGGCCTCTCCCTGTGACTTGCCTCGGCATGAC
>DYMC01000065.1 GCA_020721745.1 Lentisphaera sp.
CGTAAGTTGCTGATAATCAACAAGGTTGTTTTTTAGAGTGCGAAATTTGGGCTAGCCCACGCGTTCAAGGTGTTTTTGCGCGGACGCGCCATATATCCAGGCTCAGAGGACTCTCAAATCCTCCTGCCTATGCGACAATGAAATTCCAACTGCTTTTTTTAGGGTCATGCCAACATATCTGCGTCCATTCACATTGCTCCGGATAACATATACGACGACCATGAAATCAACCTTGGATTTGGTGCGCGGGAGAGGACTCGAACCCCCATGGATTTCTCCACCAGATCCTAAGTCTGGCGCGTCTGCCAGTTCCGCCACCCGCGCACAGTGGAGAGCGTTCCGGACATTTGCAGACCGACAAGATATTCCTTCAACGCATTATTTCAACCTGCCGTAGAGGGCCGCGAGGGTTGCATCCTCGATGACTGCCGTTGCGAAGCTGCCGACAGCAATGCCGGCCTTTTTCTCCACAACCACGGTTTTATTGGACGAACTTTTTCCGATGAGGCGGTTGTTGGAGCGCGGGCTGTCCGCGTCTATCAGTATCTCCATTTCACTTCCTATCATGCTCCTGTTTCTGGCGAGGATTCTGGTCTTGAGGTCGTCCAGGAGGATTTTATTTCGCTCCTCTTTTGTCTTCAGCGGGATCTGTCCGTCCATCTCCGCAGCGGGGGTGTTCTTCCGCTTCGAATATTTGAAGATGAACTCCTGGTCGAATCCGACATCGTTCAGGATCCGCCTCGTGTCATTGAAGTCGTCGTCAGTCTCTCCCGGGAATCCGACTATCACGTCCGTGGAGAAGGATATTCCGGGCCTGCCGGCCTTGAGCTTCGCCACGATTTCCATGTATTCGGAGGAGCTGTATCGCCTTCCCATCGCGGTCAGGATGCGGTCGGAGCCGGACTGCAAAGGCAGGTGTATGCTGTCGCAGACTTTGCGAATTTCGCAGACGGCATTTATCAGGGCGTCGTTGAAGCTTGCCGGATGAGGGGAGGTGAATCTGATTCTTTTCACGGCTTTGATCTCTGCGATTTTCGCAAGGAGGGCTGCGAAGGGGGAGCTTTCGTTTTTTCCGGCGGTCCGGTCGAGTCCGTATGCCGCCACGTTCTGTCCGAGAAGGAAGATTTCAACGACTCCCCTGTCAACCAGCGACCTGGCCTCCTCGATGATCTCTTCGGCGGGTCTGCTTTTCTCCCCTCCCCTGACCTGGGGGACTATGCAGTAGCTGCAGTTCATGGAGCATCCTCGCGTGACGGGGATGAAGGCGGAGACTCCGCCCGACGAGACGTGCGTGCTGATGTCGTCGTAGGGGAGCGGTCCTTCGTCCGTGTCGGAGAATCTGCCGGATCCAGGGCTGACGTTGGAAATGAGTTCCGGCAGCCTTGATATCGCGGAGGTGCCTGCGACGATGTCCAGATGCGGGAATTTTTCGAGGAGGCTCCCGCCTGCGGACTGAGCCATGCATCCGACGATGCAGAGTATCCTGCCTTTCCTCTCCTCCTTCCATGAGCGCAGTTTCCAGAGATAGCCCTCGACCTTGCGCTCGGCGGAATCCCTCACGCTGCATGTGTTCAGCAGGACGATGTCGGCGTCGTCGAGGCTGCCGGCCTCGGAGTGTCCGGCGGCCGCCAGAAGGGCCGAGATCGCCTCGGAGTCCCTGATGTTCATCTGGCATCCGTATGTCCTGAGGAGATATTTCATTGTAAAAAAAAGGCGCCGTCATGCGACGGCGCCGCTGTGTTGCATTTCCCGCGTGATTACCTCGTGACCAGGTTCACGATGGCGTTTTTGACCATCGGTGAGAATTTAATTATGACTGGTGTGAAGACAATCGCGACCATGCTCATGAGCTTGATGAGGATGTTCAGGGAGGGGCCTGAAGTGTCCTTGCAGGGGTCGCCGACGGTGTCGCCGATGACCGCCGCGCCGTGGACAGGGTTCTTGCTGCCGTCAGGAAGCTTCTTGCCGCCGTGGTTGCCCTTTTCGATGAACTTCTTGGCGTTGTCCCAGGCGCCGCCCGCGTTGTTGAGCATGGTTGCCAGGACGAACCCTGTGGCGAGACCGCCGGCGAGAAGTCCCATGACTCCTGCGACACCGAGCACGAGGCCTGTCGCGACCGGGACGATGATTGCAAGGAGGGAAGGAATCAGCATTTCCCTCTGTGCGCCGGCCGTCGAGATTTCAACGCACTGGGCATAGTCCGGCTTGTCCTTTCCATCCATGATTCCGGGCTTGTCCTTGAACTGTCTGCGGACTTCGTTGACCATGGAGCCTGCCGCCCTTCCTACGGCTTTCATTGTCATGGCGCAGAACACGAAGGCCATCATGCCGCCTATGAAGAGGCCGGAGATGAGCAGCGGGTTCATTATGTGGAGTTTGAACGGCCCGATGAAGTCGAGTACTGAAGCCTTGGCCGCTGCGTCGTGGGTGAAGCCCATGAATTTGCCGTCCGCCGCATGCTCGGCAAATTTTGATGCCCACATTTTGACTTCCTCGATGAAGGCCGCGAGGAGGGCCAGGGCGGTGAGCGCGGCGGAGCCTATTGCGAAGCCCTTGCCAGTCGCGGCTGTAGTGTTGCCAAGGGAGTCCAGCGCATCCGTCCTCTGCCTGACTTCCTTCGGGAGGCCCGACATTTCGGCGTTTCCGCCCGCGTTGTCCGCGATCGGTCCGTATGCATCGGTTGCGAGCGTGATCCCGAGGGTCGCGAGCATTCCTACGGCGGCGAATCCGACGCCATATAGCCCCATGGTGAAGTCCTTGACTCCGCCGGAGAGTGTGAATGCCGCCAGGATTCCGACGACGATCGTTACGACCGGAATACCCGAGGAGAACATGCCGACCGCCAGGCCATCAATGATGGTTGTAGCTGGTCCCATTTTCGCCTGCCCAGCGATGCCTTTCGTAGGTTCGTATTCATCGGATGTGTAGTATTCGGTGGACTGCCCGATGATTACGCCCGCGGCGAGTCCTGCGACTACGGCGCCGAAGATTCCCATCGAGATCATTCCCATTTTCGCCAGGACGAATGTCGCTATGAGGATGAGGACGGAGCTTCCGAGGGTTCCGGTGAGGAGCGCCCTGAGGAGATTCCTCTGGGTCGCGCCCTCCTTGCATCGGACCATGAACATTCCGATGATTGAAAGGACTGTGCCTATTCCGGCCACGACCATCGGGGATATCACCATGCCGACGGCCTCCTTGAGAGCCGCGCTTTTGGACGCGAGGTCTATGGCGGCGGCGTATTTCTGCGCCCCGGCGGACGCACCCAGCGCCGCTGTCGCCAGTATAGAGCCGCAGTAGGATTCGTAGAGGTCCGCGCCCATTCCGGCCACATCGCCGACGTTGTCGCCGACGTTGTCCGCGATTGTCGCAGGATTTCTGGGGTCGTCTTCAGGTATTCCCGCTTCGACTTTTCCGACAAGGTCGGCTCCGACGTCGGCGGCTTTGGTGTAGATTCCGCCTCCGACACGGGCGAAGAGGGCCTGAGTTGACGCGCCCATCCCGAAGGTAATCATTGTCGTGGTGATGTGGACGAGTTTTTCGATCTGGGTTGTTCCCGGATGGACCAGATTCAGTCCGAGGAAATCAAGTCCGTTCGCCATGTGTCCGGGCGTGTAGACTAGCTTGTCGAGGACAAAATACCAGATGCAGATGTCGAGGAGTCCCAGGCCTACCACGACCAGCCCCATGACTGCGCCGGACCTGAACGCGACCTGGAGGCCCCTGTTGAGGCTTTCGCTTGCTCCCTGCGCGGTCCTGTTGGAGGCTCTCGTTGCGGTGTTCATGCCGATGAAGCCGCAAAGTCCGGAGAAGAACCCGCCGGTGAGGAATGCGACTGGCACGAACGGATTCTGGACCTTGAATATCGCGAGGACGAGGAATATGATGAACAGGGCGATGAAGACAAGTGACACGACCTTATACTGCCTGAAGAGATATGCCATTGCGCCTTCGCGGACGTAGCCTGCGATCTCCTTCATCTTGTCAGTGCCCTGAGGGGCCGCTATCATCTTCTGGTAGAAAATCCATGCGAAGACAAGTGCGAGCACCGAGCTGACCGGGGCTATCCACCAGTGATTCGGGAGCGTGTCGGCCTGGGGGACAAGAGTATCTGCGGCGACTTGCGCCTTTGCAGCCGTTGTTTGAACGACCGCTGCAGTTTGACTTGCAGCCCCCTGGATTTTGACAGCGGCTGCCTCGACAGCCTCCTGCGCCCTCAAGGTGGCTCCCGCGAAAAGAGCCCCCAGGGCGGCTGGCATTGCCATTCCGATCTTCATGTTTTCTCCTTTAATTGATTGAAAGAAAAAAAAAGTCCATGTAAGTTAGCCAAGCATCCCGATTATTCAAGGCAGCTTCTATTAAATCATCATAAAAAAGCGTATTACCTCTTGCCATGCAGGGAGAATGAAACTATTATATGGGTTTTGCTGACGGGCCACGGCGCGGAACAGCAACGGAACAGCGTTCAACCATAGACTCCTATGATACAGAGACCATACCCCGGAGAGCATGTCCTGCTTTTCAGGGGGGATACGATAAAATTCGAGCTCTCCTTCGATGGAGCGGTGGGCGGCAGGGCGTTCGTGAGGACGAACATCGGCAACGCGGCCGTGCAGAGGGAGGAGACGGTATCCTCGGCCAGGACCGGGCGGCCGAGGAGCGGACAGGACTGGCATGACATACCATTGGCCAGGAGCGGAGACTCGAGCTTCAGCATATCCCTGGCCCTGCTTGACGAAGGCCATTTCGAGGCCAAGTGCTTCCACGTGGAGGACGAGGAGAAGGATCCCCGCTGGGTCGAGGGCCCGAACGTCCACATCAACGTCGAGCCTTCGAGCCATTGCTGTGCGAACAGCATCTACTGCGCGTTTGTGCGGCAGTTCGGGCTGAACAAGGACTACAAGGTCTCGAGGCCCATCCCGAAGCTGGAACGCGAGGAGATAGCGGAGCTTGACAGGGACGGCTACACTGTGATACCTCCTTCCGGGACATTCCGTGCGCTGATGAAATGCCTCGACCACATCATAGACAGGCTGAACTGCAGGATAATCCATCTGCTTCCGATCAACCCCACCCCGACCACATACGCGCGCATGGGCCGCTACGGGAGCCCTTATGCGTCGCTGGACTTCACCGGGGTGGATCCGTCGCTGGCTGAATTCGACAGGAAGGCGACTCCGCTGGATCAGTTTCTGGAGCTGGTTGACGCTGTCCACAGGAGGAATGCGAAGCTGTTCATAGACCTTGCGATCAACCACACCGGATGGGCGGCGAAGATCCACGAGACACATCCGGAATGGCTGATAAGGGAGGGGGACGGGAACATCCATTCGCCTGGGGCGTGGGGTGTGGTCTGGGGCGATCTGACCGAGCTGAACCACAACCGCACAGAGTTGTGGGACTATCTCTCCGAGGTCTTTCTCGTCTGGTGCGCCAGGGGAGTGGATGGATTCCGCTGCGATGCCGGCTACATGATCCCGGAAAGGGCCTGGGAGTTCATAATATCAAAGGTGCGCCAGCAGTATCCCGGCACAATATTCCTCCTCGAGGGGCTGGGCGGCGACCCCGCGGTGACCAGGCGGCTGCTGGACAACGCGAACATGAACTGGGCATATTCGGAGCTCTTCCAGAACTACTCGCGGGAACAGATCGAGGGCTACCTGCCGTTCGCCCACAAGACGAGCCTGGCCGAAGGCATAATGGTCCACTACGCCGAGACGCACGACAACAAAAGGCTCGCCGCGGTCTCGGAGACCTACGCCAGGATGAGAACGGCGCTATGCGCCCTCGCGTCAAACAATGGCGCCTTCGGCTTCACGAACGGCGTGGAGTGGTTCGCGAAGGAGAGGATAGATGTCCACGAGTCCAACGCCCTCTCGTGGGGGAGCGAGCCGAACCAGGTCGCGCACATATCGCGCCTCAACACCATACTCATCGCCCACCCTGCCTTCCACAACGGCGCCCGGACAAGGACGCTCGACACGGGCAGCCCCGACGTGGTGGCCATCGAACGAAAGGACTCGGCCGGCTCCAGACCGCTCCTCGTGCTCGTGAACCTGAATTGCGAGAAGCATTCGGATGCCTCCTGGCCGAAAGGCGAGTTCTCTTCCGAATCAGACGGCTTCGTGGATCTGATCTCGGAGAAGAACTTCACGCCCGATGCTGGAAAGTTCACGAAGTCCCTGAAGCTGGCCCCCGGCCAAGCCCTCTGCCTCTCCCCCCGGACAGAAGACATGAAGCTGATCCTGGACGCTGAGGAGAAGGAGCTGATCAAGACCGACAGGATCGCGGAGCAGGACGCCACGGCGATGGCCCTCGACCTGCTCTGCTGGAGGAAGAAGTCCTGCGTGATAGTCGAGGAGAATCCACTGGAGATGGCCGGCAGGCTTCTCGACGATCCCTTCGGCTTCTGCCAGAGCCTCTTCGCTGACGGGCCATACTGCCCGGTCGTCGAATGGAAATGGCCCCAGGACATCCGCAGGACTGTCCTTGTGCCTCCGGGGCATGTCATCCTGATCCGGGCCCCGCACAACTTCAGGGCGAGGATATCGGAGAACGGGCGCATATTGGTGCAGCGCGACAGCCTGAAGTCGAGACGCGGATTCAACTTCGCACTGCTGCCTCCGCTCAAGGACGTGGACAGGACCACAAGAAGGGAGATGAAAATCACTGTCTATGCCGACGACAGATCGCATCGCGAGACATCCAGCCTGGTCTTCCTCCCGGAACCGCCGGCGGAAGTCCGCCTCAGAAGCGAATTCGACTACGCCAGGATTGTCCCGTCGGACATGGTCATGCTTTCGGTCAACGGCCGCGGCGGCATGTGCCGGCAGCCCGTGAAGTGGGGCGAGCTCGGCAGCAGATACGACTGCCTCCTGGCCGGCAACCTGAGCACGAGATACCCCGAGGACAGACACATAATGTGGACCAGATGCAGGATATGCACCGACCACCACGGGCGCAAGGAGTGGTTCACGCTCCACAAGCTCGACAGCTTCAGCATCGGATGCGACGGCAACAGCGGGATATGGCGCTTCAGCATACCTCTCGGGAACGGGATATTCGTGCGATTCGAAGTCGGCCTCAGGATGGTGGATGCCAGGAACCAGACGGTCCTTTCGATAAGACGGCTCCCGGCGAATCCCTCCGGGAAGGATTCGGACAGGAAAATGCTCGACGACAAGATTCCGCTCAAGCTAGTCATAAGGCCTGATCTGGAGGATCGCAACTTCCACCAGGAGACAAAGGCCTACATGGGGCCGGAGAGCCTCTGGCCCAACCAGATATCAGCATCGGCCAAGTCTTTCGTGTTCGAGCCTTCCGCCGACAGGAAGATATGCGTGTCCACGAACAAGGGCGCATTCAGGAAGGCCAGCGAATGGTCCTACGCGATATACCGCGTCAAGGAGGCCGAAAGGGGGCTCGACCCCTACGGGGACCTCTTCTCCCCCGGATATTTCGAGGTCTTCCTGGCCGGAGGCGAGGAGGAGGTCGTAACTGGCAGCATACTCACCGGCGAGGAGCCGGACAAGGAGAAGCTGCCGCCCGGCTTCGCATCCATCCCGCGGGCATGCGGAGAGCTGGCCCTTGACCACGCCCTTGAAAAAGCCGCGGAGAAATTCATCGTCAGGAGAGAGGACTGGAAGACGGTGATCGCAGGATACCCGTGGTTCCTGGACTGGGGCCGCGACACCCTCATCGCCGCGCGGGGGCTGATCACGGCAGGAAAGCTCGACGAGGTCCGCAAGATACTCCTCCTATTTGCGAAATTCGCGGAAAACGGGACTATCCCGAACATGATACACGGAGGCAACGCATCCAACCGCGACACCAGCGATGCACCGCTCTGGCTCTTCATCGCCACGAGGGACTTCTGCCAGGCATCCCGCAGCGACGATATCCTTTCGGAGAAGCTCGATTCCAGGAGAAATCTTCTGGACGCGCTGGTCGGAATCGCCCACAGCTTCGTCTCGGGCACTCCGAACGGCATCAAGATGGATCCCGGGAGCGGTCTGGTCTTCAGCCCCTCGCATTTCACATGGATGGACACGAACTTCCCGGCGGCCACGCCGCGCCAAGGCTATCCCGTCGAGATACAGGCGCTCTGGATCGCCGCTTTGTCCTTCATCCATCAGAAGACGGGATCTGCCACGTGGCAGGAGATATCTGCGCGGGCATCGGACTCCCTGGCCAGGCTCTACCGGATGGTGGATCCGCCCACCGGCGAATTCGAGTGGCTCTCCGACTGCCTCCACTGCGACGGGGGCGTCCCGGCCGGGAAGGCGGTTCCCGACGACCACCTGCGTCCAAACCAGCTCCTTGCGGTCACGCTGGGGGCCCTGGCGGACAAGGAGCTGCAGAAAGGAATCCTAAGGGCCTGCTCGGAGCTGCTGATCCCGGGAGGCATCCGCTCCCTCGCCGACAGGGAGGTCAAATACGAGCTGCCTGTCAGGGATCCATCCGGCAAGGCGCTGAACAATCCAAGGAATCCCTATTTCGGGGCATACGCCGGGGCCGAGGATATATCGCGCAAACCCGCCTACCACAACGGGACGGCCTGGACATGGCTTTTCCCGTCCTACGCGGAGGCTTTGCTGAAGATACATGGAGAGACGGCCCGGGGAACCGCCGGATCCATCATCCTCTCCTCCCTTTCGCTTCTCGAGGACGGTTGCATATGCAACATTCCGGAGATACTCGATGGAGACAGTCCCCACCGCCAGCGCGGATGCGATGCGCAGGCCTGGGGCGTGACCGAACTGATCCGGGTATGGAGGATGATCTCGGAAAAATAGACGCTCCCAGGCGGAATTCGTCCGCCAACGAACAAAATCCAAAGGAATGCAATGAATAGAATTCTTATCACAGGCAAGATCAAGGAATCGGGACTGGACAAGCTTAGGCAGAACAAGAATCTGTCGGTGGACTTCAGGCCCGACATCCCCTACGAAGAGCTCAAGAAGATAATCTCGTCCTACGACTGCCTCGTGACCAGGTCCGAGACCAAGGTCTCCAAGGAGCTCCTGGATCTGGCGGAAAAACTGAAGGTCATTGCCGTTGCCGCGGTTGGATACGCCCACGTCGATGTCGAATACGCGACGCAGAAAGGGATACTGGTCTTCAACTCGCCCGGGCTGAACACAAACTCGGCCGCGGAGCTGACGCTCGGGCTCCTTCTCTCGGCGATGCGCAAGATAGTCCCGGCCCACAAGAACATGGAGAATATGCGCTGGGACAGGCACAGGTTCAGCGGCGAGGAGCTCCTCGGAAAGACGATCGGAATAATCGGCCTCGGAAACGTCGGGCACAGGGTGGCGCAGTTCTGCAACGGCCTCGAGATGAAGGTCCTCGCATACGACCCCTACATCCCGGACGAGAGGTTCAACCGATTCAGAACAGCCAAGACAGCCTTCGAGACCCTGATAAAACAGTCCGACATAATCACCGTCCACGTCCCGAAGAACAAGGAGACGATAGGCATGGTCGGGGCGAAGGAGATTTCCATGATGAAGGACGGCGTGGTTCTCATCAACGCCGCGCGCGGCGGGATAATAGACGAGCCTGCGCTGCTCCAGGCGCTCAAGTCGGGGAAGGTCGCCGCGGCAGGCATAGACACATGGGGCGAGGAGCCTATGCAGGACAATCCATTCTCGAAACTCCCCAACGTGACAATGACCCCGCACATCGGAGCATCCACCGAGGAGGCACAGGAAAGGATTGCGCTCTTCATCGCCGACCAGGTTCCGAAGGCGCTCGATGGCGGTGTCGTGGACGCCCCGGTCAACATGCCCAAAATCAGAATGATAGAGGGCAACCTGATGTCCTCATACGTGGTCCTCTGCGAAAAACTTGGATCCTTCGCGCAGCAGTTCATGGACTTCAACCCGGACAGCCTCCAATGCATGTATCGAGGGGACATGATAGAACACGACTGCACCCTCCTAAGGCTCGCCTTCCTCAAGGGCTACCTGGGCGGAATACACAAGTTCGTCAGCTACGTCAACGCCAACCAGCGCGCGGAAAGCCTGGGAATATCGGTGAAGGACTTCAGCGACCCGTCCTTCAGCGACTACGAGAACGCCGTCAAATTCACGCTCTCGAACCGGGAATCGGGCGCAAGCTTCAACATCGGCGGTGTAGTCTTCAGCGGACCACACCCAAGGATCACCCTCGTGGACGGATTCACCTACGAGGTCGAACCAAGCGGCACTTTCATACTGGTCCGATGCGAGGACAAGATGGGCGTGCTCTCCAAGATATCGGTAGTCTTCGACAAGCACAGGAAGCTCATCACCAGGACCGACTTCTCACACAGCAGGGAGCGGAAGAGGACCATGTTCATGTTCAGGGTATCAGGAAGCGTCTCGGACGAAGTGATCAACGACCTGAAGAGCACCACGCACATCAGGATGGTGAAGAAAATCGTGATTTGAACCATGCCCGGCTTTGAATTCGACGAAGCCCGGATTAGATTCACATCCGGTATCATGGCGGCAAAGACAAAATCAAAGCAGACTAAAAAAAAGAGGACAAGATGCCGACAACATTCTCCTCATACGGCGGGGCTGCGGAAGTCACCGGCTCGACTCACATGCTTGAATTCGACGGGCACAAGGTTCTGGTGGACTGCGGCCTCTTCCAGGGCAAGAGGATACCGACGGAAGAGAAGAACAGGCTCTTCAAGTTCAAGCCCGATGAGATCGAGGCGGTAGTCCTCACGCATGGCCATTGCGACCATTCATGCAGGCTCCCTTATCTGGGCATGCTCGGATTCCAGGGGAACATATTCGCGACGCCGGCGACCCGCGACATAGCGGGGCTGGTGATGGCCGACACGGCACACATACTCGAGAAGGACTTCGAGTGGTTGAAGAAGAAGAAGGTGAACTATCCATACGGCCCCCTTTTCAGGATGAAGGATGTCCTCAAGGTCCTCGACCAGTTCATCACCATAAGCTACAGGCGCACGTTCACCGTGGCCGGCTCGCTCAAATGCACCTTCCACGACGCCGGGCACATACTCGGCTCGTCAATGCCCGTCCTCGAAATCGGCAAGAACAGGAAAATAGGATTCACCGGAGACCTCGGGAGAAAGGGCACGCCGATAATCCACGACCCGGAATACCTGCCCCCCGTGGACTACCTCGTGTGCGAGGCCACCTACGGAAACAGGCTCCACGACCCGATTGACGACGCATGCAGACAGCTCACCTCGGTGATCAAGGAGACCGTGGACCGCGGCGGGAAGATAATCATACCGGCCTTCGCCGTGGAAAGGACCCAGGACCTGATCTACTATCTCCACGTCCTCACCGATGAACGCAAAATCCCGAGGATAGACATATTCGTGGACAGCCCCATGGCCTTCAACGCCACCAGCATATTCAGAGTGCATCAGGAATGCTACGACGACAACATCCACGAACAGTTCCTCGTCCAGAACAAGAACCCGTTCGGCTTCGAAAACCTCCACTACATCACCAACGTCGAGGAGTCGAAAAAGCTGAACGAATACAAAAAACCGTGCATAATAATCTCCAGCAGCGGCATGTGCGAGGCGGGAAGAATACTGCATCACCTCAAAAACAACGTCGAAGACCCGAGAAACACCGTCCTGGTCGTCGGATTCATGGCCGTAGACACCCTCGGAAGAAGAATCGTCGAAAGACAACCGGAAATAAAGATATTCGGACAGCCCTACAAGCTCAACGCCAAGGTCAAGATACTCAACACCTTCAGCGCACACGCCGACTACAACGACATAATAGACTTCGCCAAACACCTCGACCTCGACCGACTCAGAAAGGTCTTCCTGGTGCACGGCGAACCGGACTCCCTAAATGAAATGAAGACGCACCTGCTCGACAATGGCGTCAAGACCGTGCAGGTCGTGGAGCCGGAAGTCAAATACGACATCTTCGAATAATATAAGACACTTTGTGCGCGTGCGCAAAAAAATGATGCCGCTTGCATTGCGCCGCCGCCGATGTATGTTACCCCCATCGAAAGCAACAATGGGGCATTAGCTCAGTTGGATTAGAGCACCACGCTGGCAGCGTGGGGGTCGAGGGTTCAAGTCCCTCATGCTCCACCACCCCAAAATCATATGTATCAATGACTTGCAATAACAATCCCACGGGTGCATTTCCTAAAAGTTGACATTTATTCTACTCCGGCTTGGCCAGATTTTCGATGGTGGTCTTGTAGAAAGCGTCCCAGTTGCCCGACTTGAGCTGGCATCTGAGGTGGAGGAGCCCTTCGGCGTTCTCCTTGATCCAGAACATTCCGGCGCCCTTGAGTCTGAGGTTCACCACCCTTCTTATGGCGCTCTCGATTGCTCCGGATCCTATCGGTATCCCCATGCGCCTGAAAAATCTGTAGTTGATCGATGCGGTGTTCGAGATGAAGTAGTTTTTCTCCCTTGCCAGTTTCTTGTTTCCGTTTTTCTCTATTGATTTGAC
>DYMC01000274.1 GCA_020721745.1 Lentisphaera sp.
AAAAAAAGTCAAGACCCCATTTTATCTTTTTCCTATCACTTTTTCAGGTTAGTGTCAATTAGTGGTTGAAAACTTTCTTTCCTCCGTTTCCTCCTTGTAAATTTTTTTAAAAAGAAGGTATCACCAGATTTTCCACGTTTCAAAAGGGGTTCATGGGCAGACTTGTCGTTGTCTGCATTCAGTGAACTGCGTCAATCCCGCGCTTCATTAGCGGAGCTTCTTCCTGTAGATGTTCGCCAAACTCGTCCCGTCCTCCTTGTCGAGCGTGGATATCGTGATGATCTCGGACGGATTGAATCTGACATATATCTCGCCCTTCGACTGCCCGAGCTGGGCCTTCGCCGCCTCCCGGGTGAGCGGCTGCCAGCCATCGGCAAGCAAGGCTGAATGCACGCTGGACAGGACAGTCTTCGAGGGGAAATTGCTCTGGAAGCTCCCGAAGAAGGCGCTCCTCTCGGGAAATTCCATCGTCTGAAGAGGCGTGCAGTCGGGCGCCGAGGGCAGCGATGCAGGCCATCTGAAGTTTTCTGGAATCTCCCCGAAGTCCATCGAGAACTGCATCACGGGGTAGGGCGGCTTCCCGCACTCCACAAGAAAAACCCTGCGGCGGATATCCCCGTCAAGCACCTCGAACAAAAGAGATTCGGCGTTGAACGCGAATTTCGCAGCCGGATATTTCTGGCGCAGAAGCTTGAACGAATCCGCAAGACTTGTCCTCAGCAGCGAGACTTTGAGGTTATTCCTCGCCCCGTTGACTATCACAGGCTCGGTCCAGAGCTCGGTCGGGGCAAGGGCGAGGCCAGGAGACGACGGGGAGCCCGCCCCTGGACCGAGAAGGAAGACCTCCGCCCGCAGGGCGGCCGAGGCCAGCAGCAATTGCAGAATGATGGCATGGCGCAACAAGAGCGTTCCTCATTTTCTTCCGGAATATACAATCATCATCACCGTCTTTCAACGCCCATATCCGCATCCGGCTCTGGATTTTCCGCCAAGACGGGCTATACTCATTATGAGTGAGGTAATTGCAAAATTGCCTTTTTAGGGGAACGCCAGCCTTATGGCTGGCTCCCCCCGAGTGCGCAGGTTGCAAAATCCCGGTCCCGATAGGGCATCGGGACGCCTCGGGGCGTATCGTCGGCAATTTTGCAATTACCTCGAGTATAAATTTATCCTTTTGTAGCCGGAGTCCTGCAATAATCAGGGCGTCCCATCCGTTTTGCTGAATCATACATCGGACAAAAACAATATACAGGAAATATGATGAAACCATTCCGCAGCTTGATCATCCCAGCCGGACTATCCCTCCTCCTATCCTCCAATTCCTTCGCCGCCGATGAAGCGGAGCCCAGCCAGACGGCGGAGAAGAACAAGGCCGGGGTCATAGACACGATACAGAAGATCATGCTCGACAATGCCGCCGTGCAGGAATCCAGCGCACAAGGGTCCAAGCCCGAAGAGCCGCCATACGTCAAACTCATAGGAGGCAAGGATTCGCGCGCAACTGTTCTTTATCGCTTCCGCAACATCAAGTCCAAATCCGCCGTTGATGCTGTGGAGGGCGTCACCTCGATCTCCGGGACAGTCGAGGACATAGCCGAACAGAACATGCTCCTCATAAACGACATCGAATCGAAGTCCGAGGAGATAAAGGAAACCCTCTCGGCGATAGATATCCCTCTGCCGCAAATACTCGTCGAGGCGAAAATCATCGAGATCTACGTTGACGAGGGCATGGAGCGGGACCTCCAGTTCCAATACGAGAAGACCGATCCGGGCGACGGGCTCAATCAGAGCGCGGGCTACAGCCTCAACTCCCCGGGACAGAACACACTCGCCAATCAGGGTGCCATAAT
>DYMC01000275.1 GCA_020721745.1 Lentisphaera sp.
TGACTCCACTGCAAAAAGGGTAGCGGACCCTCCTCAAATTGGCAAAAGTTTAATATAATCAGCGCATGTTCAAGAAAAACACCAAACACCAGCAACCCGCGCTGATCAGCTCCGTCAGCGATCTGCCCGAAAAACAACGCAAACGCCTGGAGAATTCCTGGGCAGGCGTATTCTACCGTGAATTCTTCTGCCGTATTGATGAAGAAGCCTTTGCCGTTCTGTATTCAGACGTGGATTCCCGTCCGAATGTACCCGTGAACGTGCTGGTCGGGCTGGAAGCTCTGAAAGCCGGATTTGGCTGGAGCGACCAGGAGTTGTACGAGAATTTTTGTTACAACTTGCAAGTGCGTTACGCCCTAGGCTATGACCGCTTGGGCGATGGCGATTTTGAAATTCGCTCGTTGTATCATTTTCGAGAACGCCTGAGCAAATACAACGCCGAGAATGATATCAACCTGTTGGAAAAAGCCTTCGAGCAAATCACCGATGCCCAAATCGTGGACTTGAAAGTCCGCACCGGCATGCAGCGGATGGATTCGAGCCAAATGGCCAGCAACATCGTTTTCGCCAGCCGCCTGCAACTCTTAGTGGAAGCCGTCCAGCGAGTCGAACGCATTCTCAATGAGACAGACAAGGCACGCCTGGCAGAAATCTTTGCGCCATATACCAAAGACAGCGCCGGACATTATACCTATCGGGTCAAAGGCAAGGAAGCGCTACAGGAACACCTGCAGAAAATAGGACAGAGCATTCACGCGCTCTTGCAGGATTTGAAAACGGCCTACGCCGATGAAAACGCCTATCAGGTTCTGGAACGGATCTTTGCAGACAACTTTCACCTGCTGGAAACTGGCCCGCGCCCCAAAGAAAATACCGAAATCACTTCCGATTGCCTGCAATCGGTGGATGACCTCGAAGCCACCTACCGCACGAAAGGCAAAGGTCATTACAAAGGTTACGTGGTTAACCTCACCGAAACCTGCGATCCTGAAAATGAAATTCAACTTATTACAAAAGTACAAGTTGCGCCCAACAACGTAGATGATGGACAACTGCTGGCCGAAGCCCTGCCCAACCTGCAAGCGCGCACTGACCTGAATACGTTGGTGACCGATGGCGGCTATGGCAGTGAAGCCAGCGACCAAGCCTTGCAGGAAGCAAAAACAGTCACTCTGATTCAAACCGCTATTCGTGGCGCACAACCGGACCCTGATAAGTTCAGCCTCTCCGACTTCGGGATCCAACAGGATGAAAAGGGCAACCCCGTTATGCTGACCTGCCCGCAGGGACAAACGATTCTCGTGACGCCTGGCCACACCACCGGCTGGCAAGCTCGCTTCGACCCGGCGCTCTGCGCCACCTGCCCATTCCAACTGGAGGGACGTTGTCGTACTCAGCCGCAAAAACGAGATCCGCATTACCTGTTATCTTTCACTTTGCAGGAAATGCGATCTGCCAAACGGCGCCAAGACTATCTGGCGCACACAGGCGACAGTCACAACTTGCGCTCCGCCGTAGAAGCCACCGTGCGCTCGGTGAAACACCCCTTCCCGGCAGGCAAAATGCCGGTACGCGGACAATTCCGCGTGACCTGCATGGCCATTGCCTCCGCCGCCACTGCCAATGTGCGGCGCATCCAACGCTACCTGACAGCCAAAATGAAGGAGGCACGGGTGGTAAACATGACGGAAAGTGCGTCAAACACCTCGCTCAAAGCGGCGGTGGATTCTTTTTTTGCATCCGCACAGGCCTGGCTGGCACGCTGGTCAAAGCCTCGGCGAACGTTCCAGCCAGGTTTGGGCTGCTAAATATTGGCTTCTTGCAGTAGAGTCA
>DYMC01000066.1 GCA_020721745.1 Lentisphaera sp.
GATGCCCTATCGGGATCGGGATCACGAGACTTGCGCGTCCGGAGTTTTGCAATTATCTCACATCATATATCAGGACGCTGTCCGCATTTTAAGCTGTAATCACAGATTTTCATAGATAAATATTGGAAGTTTTGGGGACAGCCCCCTCAAAATACAGAGGCGACTCACGGAGCTTTTCGAAGCAAAAAGCCCACCCTGATGCAGTCCTCCGACATCCCTCGAACTCACACCTGCGGCAAGAGCCCTTAAAATTCTCCGGGCAACATCATCCCCGTCCGACGCAGCCGCATAGCTGAGCAGCCCCACCTCCTTACCCGGACCGCATTTCCTGTGCACTCTAGGACGAATAACATCCTCAGCCACCCCGTCTATGACTATCTTCCCAGACGTGCTCCCTCCACGCTTGAATTCCGAATCATGGTCAGGACGATAAAAAGGCCCGCAAAGCTCCTCAACCTCCTGCAACATCACCGAAACAACAACATCCTTCGTAATATCCTTCAACCAGCCCCTGAAAATTTGACCGATTTCTTTTTCAGATACTTGACGAAGCACCTCGATCAGTGTAGCTTCCTTCATGATGGTTCTCCTTTTTTGTTTTGTTTTAGGCTCCGGTGATATATACCGGGAAAAGGGAGCCATCATACCTGAATTTTAACAACGGCTGGGACTTTGCCTAGAAAAGATTCAAAAACTATAGAATTTCCGTTTAGGGCAATTGCCCTAAACGGAAATTTGTAACCTGTATCCTGAAACTTAACGACAGTCATTCATGAGGCGCATGAGGAAGACAATAAGGCATCCGGAAACCCTGCACCAAGGGCGCAGGGGCGATCCCTACGCGGGCTTCGACCGCAAAGTGGACCTCCATGGCATGAGAGCCGCCGACGCCGAGCGGGTGCTTCTCAATATCATCTCGACAAGTCCAGGGCAAAAGATCCTCGTCAATCATGGCAAGGGCGAAGGTGTCCTGCGGGTTCTCGTCAGGAATATCTGCTCCCGCGATCCCCGGATAAAAGAGATGCGCAGGGGGGAGGATAGCGTTGTCCCCGGCGGCGATGGCATCACGATAGTCCAGCTTTGAACCTAGAAAAAGCAGCTAAAAATCGCGTTTCTACTTAAGTTTATGATAATTAAGTTGTTATATTTTTTGATCCGTCAATCTTTTGGGTTGACGACTTTTTTGCGATTTTCAACCCCTTCGGGGTTGGCAGCATTTGCCACATCTATCCCGAGCGCCTACGGCCTCGGGATCTTCGACTTCGTTGGCTGCGACTTGCAGTAGTTACTACAGCTTCGTCTTGCTGCCTCGTATCTGCGGCAAATGCGGCCAACTGCTTAATTTAGGTTGAATGCTCGTTTAGTGCAAAATCAGTATTTATAATTCAAAAAAAAGGAGAGCAGTCCATGGATGGAATCGCGAAATTCATAGACCACACGCTATTGAAGCAGACAGCCACGGAACCGCAGATTGAAAAGCTTTGTGACGAGGCGATGGAGCACGGCTTCGCCGCAGTCTGCGTAAACCCATACTGGGTGGACTTCTGCGCCAGAAGGCTGGCCGGCTCAAACGTTAAAGTCTGCACCGTCGTCGGATTCCCTCTCGGAGCCACCCCGACCGACGTGAAGGCGTTCGAAACGGAACTATGCCTGAAAAACGGCGCGAAGGAGATAGACATGGTCATGAATATCGGCGCGGCGAAGGACGGCGACTGGAGCTTCGTCCAGTCCGACATCGCCGGGCTTGCGAAAATCGCACATGCGAAGAAGGCAATACTCAAGGTCATATTCGAGAACTGCCTGCTCGAAAAACAGGAGATAGTAAAGGCCTGCGGGGCTTCCTTGAAGGCCGGAGCCGACTTCGTCAAGACATCAACCGGATTCTCCACCGGCGGCGCGACGATCGAGGATGTGAAGCTGATGGTCGAGACCGTCGCCGGAAGATGCAAGGTCAAGGCAGCAGGCGGAATCCGCAATGCAAAGGATGCCGCCGACATGATAAAAACCGGAGCGGAACGCCTCGGCACCAGCGCCGGAGTCGCGATAGTGACAGGGCAGGAGGCGAAAGGCGGATATTGATTTGCTCGTCGGAAATCATTCCGCAGAGCAAATCTATTTGCAGATTCTGCAGTGGCGGCAGTCGAGTTCGGGAGGGGGGGCGTAGGCCTTGCCCTGCTTCGCGGCCTTCCTCATGTTTATGTAGTTCATGCCGGCGAGGAAAAAGCCAAGAACCATGAATGCGCCCGGCGCCTGGTTCAACAACATGAACTCATACTTCCACGATGTTATCATTTTGACTTCCAAAAGCGTTCCGGCGCAGAGAAACTCCCGGGTCAGCCCCAGGGTCAAAAGCGAGAGAGTGAAGCCCAATCCCATTCCAAGGCCGTCGAACAGCGAACTGACCGGGCCGTTCTTCGATGCAAACGCCTCGGCACGCCCGAGCACTATGCAGTTGACTACGATCAGGGGGATAAAAATCCCTAGCGCGTTATAGAGCGCCGGCGGCGCATACGCCTGCAGGAGGAGGTCAACTATGGTGACAAACGTGGCGATGACTATGATGTAGCAGGGTATCCTTATCTTCTGCGGAACGATGTTCCTGATCAGCGATATCACGAAGTTGCTGCCCATCAGCACGAAGGTGGTGGCGACACCCATTCCGAGGCTCTTCACCCCGCTGGACGACACCGCAAGCGTCGGGCACATCCCGAGAACCAGGACCAATGTCGGGTTCTCCTTCCAAATGCCATTTGAAAAAACCTTGAACAACGACATCTAAACATCTCCAAATAAAAGAAGCCGTAAGTTAATCATTGAAACGCATATTTCAAGTTCAAGAATTGTTTTCTATTCCTCGCTTCTTCCATCCCTGATCGGCAACATGTGAATTCGCGTGCGGCGTTCGTCAATAGTAATCAGAACCCCGGAGTCAAGCTGTTGAGAAAATTTTTTGAGCGTTTCCAATATCACAGTCGTGCAATTTTTCGGAGTGGGATCTTGTGTCCTGATCTGTATCACGCTAGGTGAATCAGACCGGGTTGCCGCAAGTATCGAACCTATATCAAGATCGTGCGTGAATACTACATGTTGTTTTTCCCGCGCCCATTGAAGAATTTCATGATCTTGAGCCTTTGGGGAGCCTATGGAAGACCAGTGAGGGACATTATGCCCGCCTTTCTGTAGCTCATGCACCCAACTTGGAGACAAATTCATGTCTATCAGAATTCTCATGCATGCACTAGCGGAAGCTCTATCTCCTCGGCACGCCATGCAGCATAGGAGAGAGCCTGCCTTATGTCCTCTTCCTCGATGTATGGATAGAGCTTCAAAATTTCATCTTTCTGCTGCCCGGAGGCGACAAGGCCGACAATGGTTCCAACGGTAACACGCATCCCGCGAATGCAGGGCTTACCACCCATCGTCCCGGGATCGAACGTTATCCTGTCAATATCATTGTTCATGTCTCTAGCCCTCCTGCGAAGATGGCGATGGAGAACTGTAGCATTGAATTTGCTGAAAGCAAACGATCAGATAAATCTCATTCGGGATGCTCTGGTGCCATGGGGCAAATTTCCGCCTTATTCGCCTCGAACGCCGCCGCCGCGCGGTTGACCGCGTCCAGAACTGCCGACGAACTTATCGTCGCTCCCGTTATGGAGTCTATCTCTCCACCATACTTCCTTATCTTCCAGGGCGCCGATGCGCAATTCTTGTCCTTGAACGAGTCCAGCATCTGGTTCGGGGGAAGAGAGTCGTCCTTTTTTCCCGAGAGGACATCGTTTATGGTCTTTGTGCGGGTCCTGTTTGTTGCGGCTGTCCCAAGACCGGGGGTTTCGTTCTGCTCTGTCACGATCACGGCTCCGACTTTTCCGTCCGGAAACACCTGTGCCATTACCGCCACCTTCCCTCCGTAGCCCTTTGGAGATGAAGATGATGCTGCACAAGAAACCAATTTGCCGTTTTTCTTGGCCGGGTAGAGAAGCACCTCTTCCCCGTCATACTCGACCTTCACGGCATCTTTCACCGGATCGTTGTCGAACTGTCCGAGAACGGTTTTCAGCGCATCCACCGTTTTTTGGGCTTTCATCTTGGCGATGTCCTTCTCCGTGGCCTGATTAGCAATGGCAAGTATCCCGGATGCGATCGCGCAGATCACGCAGAGAAAAACTGTCAATGATATTATCTGTGAATTCTTCATTTTGTCATTCCATTTGTGTTGATACAAGGTTCAAGATACAAGTTACGAGTCACAAGTCTCAAATTTCAAGTTACAAATTTCAAATTACGAATTACAAGTTACGAATCACGAATTACGAATTACAAGTTACCTGATACTGGTTATTTGAAATTAGTAATTTGCGACCATCCTCCATCCTGCCCGCCTGCCCTTCGGGTGGCGGGTAAACCCGCCGGCACTGCGTGAGCCTGCTCGCCCCACCTTCGGTGCTGGCGAGGCGGGTAAACATCCCGATGAGAGACTACTTCTCCTCAGTTTTTTTCCTCGTTCCGAAAGGCCTGTGGGCCGTGTATCTGTCAATCATCGGAGTCAGCGCATTCATTATCAGTATCGAGAAGCTCACCCCTTCCGGATATCCGCCCCACACGCGTATAAGAGTCGTTATGAGCCCGCATCCGGCTCCGAACACCAGCGCCCCCCTGTTTGTCATCGGGCTTGTCACCATGTCCGTGGCCATGAAGAATGCGCCGAGGAAGAGGCCGCCGGTGAGGACGTGGAATATCGGCCCCGGTGTCGCCGCGGGATTGAAGTAATGGACAATCCCGGTAAAAACAGCCACGGTTCCTATGAATGCGACCGGCACCTGCCACTTGATCAGTCTCAACGCCAGGAGCAATATCCCCCCGAGCAGCAATGCTATCACCGATGTCTCGCCGAGGCATCCGGGCATGTCCCCCTTTAGATAGACCATGTATGTTTCAGGGGCGGACAGCGCGGAGAACACATCATTCACCGTGTCGGGCCTCGTCATTGCGGTTTTCGCAACGCCAAGAGGTGTGGCGCAGGTGGTGGCATCGAGAACATATTGATTGAGCGGATGCGACGCGGACGACATGTTCAGCGATGGCATCCAGGTCGTCATGAGCTTCGGGAAGCCTATGAGAAGCCCCACCCTGGCGACGAGTGCCGGATTGAATGGATTGTAGCCAATGCCGCCGTAGAGCTGCTTGCCGATCCCTATGGCGAGAAAGGCCCCTATGGGGCAGATCCACCAGGGGACGTTCGCGGCCAGATTCAGCGCGAGCAGTATTCCGGTTAGAGCCGCGGACATGTCCTTCCAGTCGTCCGGACGGCCATCGAGCCGCCCCCATATCCATTCTATCGCCACGCAGAAAGCCACGCAGAGCAGTATTGTCTTCAGGGCGGCCAGTCCGAAGAACAGCACTCCGGCCGTGCATGCCGGCAGCAGCGCAACGATCACCGTCAGCATTATCTTCCGTATGCTCGCTCCGGAATGTATATGCGGCGAAACGCTCGCGAGAAGCTCTTCCTGCTTCGGCAGATTCATACTTCCCTTCACTTCGCTATTTGTCTCCATCTCTTTCTAATTTCCCATGTTTCGATTCAAGTACTTTGCGCCGTCCCGGCGCAAAGATTTGTTTGCGCGGAGACCGCGCAAACTACTCCATTTCACCCCTTCCCCCCTTTCGCCGCCGCGCCCGCCGCCCGCGCTTTTCGCATCGCGCCTATCTCCGCCTTCGCACGTTTGAAATGCTGGACAAGAGGCCGTCTCGAAGGACAGACGAATGCGCAGGAGCCGCACTCCATGCAGTCCATGGCATGCTCCTTCTCGGCCAGATCGAATCTTTCGTTCTCCACATATAGGCTGAGAGGTCCGGGCATGAGCTCCATCGGGCACGTGTCCACGCACTTTCCGCATCTGATGCATGGCTGGTTTGCATACTGCGCGACTTCATCCCTGCCAAGGACGAGAATTCCCGAGCTGCTCTTCATTATCGTCGTGTCGAGGGAAATCTGTGCGAGTCCCATCATGGGGCCGCCGGACACTATCTTGGCCACGCCATCCTTGCATCCTCCGCAAAGCTCAAGAGCCTTGGAGATTGGCGTTCCAAGCCTGAGGCGCCAATTGCCGGGCCTGGCCACCTTCGAGCCTGTGACCGTAGTGACTCTTTCAATCAGCGGCTTCCCTTCGCAGACGGCATCGGCGGCGGCGGCGCATGTGCCCACGTTCTGCACGACGCAGCCTACATCCATTGGAAGCCCGCCCGCCGGCACCTTCCTGCCGGTGAGCGCGTAGATGAGCTGTTTCTCGGCCCCCTGCGGATAGCGCACGCGGAGGCTTTTGACTTCGATCCCGAACTTGTCCGCCCCGGCATTTCTCAATTTCTCCACCGCGTCGGGCTTGTTCGCCTCGACACCGACCATGATCGTCTTCACGCCCAGCACTTTTGCGAAAATCGCAGCGCCGCGCAGAACCCGTTCCGGTGTCTCGATCATGAGACGGTAGTCGGCAGTCAGATATGGCTCGCACTCGGCACCGTTGATTATCAGGACATCAATCTTCTTCGTCTTCGGAGGGGAGAGCTTCACAGCCGTTGGAAATGCGGCGCCGCCCATTCCGACAAGCCCCGCGTCTGCGATTTTCGCAAGCACTTGCTCCGGCGTCGCCGTCTCCCAGTCGAGCTTTTGCAATTCACAAAACTCATCCTTCCCGTCCGGAGTTATCTCGACGGCCGATGCCATCGTTCCGAAAACTCCGACAATATCGGTCAGAGCGGAGACCGTCCCGCTTGTGGGCGAATGCAGCGGCACCGAGACAAACCCTGCCGGCTCGGCTATCTTCTGTCCTTTCTTGACAGTGTCGCCCTTCTTGACAAGCAGTTTCGGTGGTGCGCCGATGTTCTGCCCCACTATCACGGTGTATTTGTCGAGGAGAGGGGCGTCCTTTATCGCCTCGGAGGCCGAGAGAGCCTTCGAGTCGTCCGGATGGATTCCGCCGTAGAAATATATATGATTGTCGTGTGCAAAATTCATGGTCAGGCCACTTTTTCCTCTTTCTCCCCGGGCATCCCGCCCTGCTTCTTCAGGTATGCGAGCGGGAATCCGCTCTGCAGGCAGTTCGTGGGGCATCCGGCGCGCACTGGCAGATCATTGGCCGGTGGCTTTTCGTAGTTGGTCCTGACGAGGAATCCCTCGACCAGCATTTCATTCTCCCCTGCGGCCTTCACGCACTTCCTGCATCCTATGCAGGGGACATCGCAGACTTTTTTCTTGTCCGCGCCTTTGTCCCTCGACGAGCAGAACACATGCACGTGGGCGTTTTCGGGGACAAGTTTTATCAGATTTCTCGGGCATGCCTTGACGCATTTCCCGCAGCCGATGCATAGCTCGGGATGGACTATTGCAAGTCCGTCGAGGATTTCGATCGCATTCACCGGGCATACACGTGCGCAGCTCGCGAGCCCGAGACAGCCATAGCGGCATCCCTTCGCTCCTCCTGCGACAAGATTTGCGGAGCGGCAGTCGCTGATTCCATTGTATTCGGCGGCCTTTCTCGCAAGGCTGCTGCTGCCTCCGCAGAGGACAACGGCGACCTTCCTGACCGAATCGGAGACGGCCAGGCCGAGGAATGAGGCGATCATGCCTTTGGCTTCTTTCGAAGAGACCGGGCATCCGCCTACTTCGGCTCTGCCTTCGGCGAGCGCCTTTGCGAAATCCGCACAGCCGGCGAAGCCGCAGCCGCCGCAGTTTGCCCCGGGCAGCATGGAGAGGACTTTCTCGACACGCGGATCCTGTTCGACGGCGAACATCTTTGCAGTCCACGCTATCATCAGTCCAAGGACCAGCCCCAGGCCTGCAAGAATCAAGATTGAATATAGTATCATCATCTTTATTTGACCAGTCCCGCAAAGCCCATGAAAGCCATTGCGAGGATTCCGGCGGTTATCAAAGCTATCGAGGTGCCCTGGAAGGCTTTCGGAACGCGGGCAAGTTCGAGTTTTTCGCGAATGCTCGAGAACAAGACCAGCGCCAGAGCAAAACCCACCGCCGAACAGAACCCAAATATGGTTGATTCTATCACGCCCCTGCCCTCCTTCGCGTTGATGACCGCCGCGCCAAGAACGGCGCAGTTCGTCGTTATCAACGGAAGATATATCCCAAGAGCGGAGTATATCTTCGGTGCCTTCTTCTGCATTATTATCTCAACTATCTGCACCAGGCCGGCGATGACCACGATGAAGACTATCGTCTGGAGAAAATCAAAGTTGAATCCAGTCGCCTTCGCCAGCGCAGAATCGGGGGAGAGCGCGAATTTGAAGAAAAGCGATGTGACGAGCGTGGCGAGGGTGAGCACGAATATCACCGCACCGGACATCCCCAGCGCCGTGTCCAGCTTCTTCGACACGCCAAGAAGGGGGCATATGCCCAGAATCTTGGACAGCACAAAATTATTGACCAGTATCGCGCCTACCGTTATCAGAAGCAGATCTTTGCCCATGGTAGAGAATAAACTCCTTATAATTCGCTGGGCAGACTGAAACCTATATCAAAAAAAACGGGAAACGAAAAATCGGAAGCGCGTAATATGAAACGAAAAAATGAAAAGTCAAATGGAATTCCAAGCGTCGCAGGGGGGAATGGGAAATGTGGTGGTTCGCGCGGTATGCGGCGGCGTAGCCGCAGGTGGAGACGGATCCCCGCGCAAACATTTTTGCGCCGGGACGGCGCAAAGTACTTGAGGGGGGTGACGGCGCAAAGTATTTGCTTGCGCGAGAACGTGGCAACGCTGAACGGTGCAACGGTTAATTCCCGGCCACCAACAGCTCCGTCATCAGCTTCTTGAATCTGCGCATCGCCTCGGCCTCCGCAAACGAGCCGATGACCTTTCCCTTTTTGAAGAGGACAAGTCCGCCATCCTTTGCACCGCTCATGCCGATATCGGCATCCTTCGCCTCTCCCGGACCGTTGACCGCGCAGCCCATGATTGCGATTTTCGCAGGCTTGAACTTGCGGCCTTTTCCTTTCAGCTTCTCGATTTCCGCCTCGACCTTGTGGAGGAGTTTTTCCAGCGCAAACTCGGTTCTTCCGCATGTTGGGCATGAGACCAGTTCCGGACAGGCCTTGCGGCGTCCCGCCGCCTCGAGGATCATGATTGCTGCCTTGACCTCCTCGACAGGGTCGGCGGTGAGGCTGACCCTTATGGTGTCGCCGATTCCATCGAGCAGCAGCGCACCAATGCCGACGGAGGACTTCACCATGCCGCGGAGCAGGCCTCCGGCCTCGGTGACCCCGAGATGCAGGGGATAGTCGTATTTCAGCGAGAACTTCCTGCAGGCCATGACAGTCGCCCGGACATCGGAAGCCTTGAGGGAGACCTTGATGTCGCGGAATCCGTGCCTCTCTATCATGCGGCACTGCGCGATGGCGCTTTCGACCAGCGCGTCCGCGAGAGCCTCCGTTCTTCCCTCCCCGGCCAAATGAAGTCCTGCTGCGAATTTCGCAGGCAGGCTTCCGGAGTTGGCTCCGACACGTATCGGGATGTTTTTCTTTGCGCACTCCTCTGCAATTCCAGCGACGGCGTCTTCGCCGCCTATGTTCCCCGGGTTGATGCGGATTCCCGACGCGCCGTTCCTGACGCAGGCTATCGCAAGCAAGCTGTTGAAATGGATGTCCGCTATCACGGGAACCGGGCTTCTGGCTGCGATTTTCGCAAGCGCCCGCGCCGCCTCGGAGTCAGGGATGGCAACGCGGACTATCTGGCATCCGGCCTTCGCGAGAGAGCGGATCTGCCCGAGTGTTCCGCGCCAGTCGCGTGTGTCGGTGTTGGTCATGGACTGGACGGAAGGCGGCGCTCCGCCGCCGATCTTCACATCACCGACGCTTATCTGTCTTGTCGCCTTTCTTTTCTGCATAGGTCAGTCCGGCATTGATTTTATTCTTTGAATTTCCGGCGAAGCCATCACCTTGTCGAGGGCTTTCCTGTATTTTGTCCTCGTCCTCTTCCGGACTTTGAGCTCCGGGTTCGACGCCATGGTCGCGTGCTCCAGATGATAGACGTATCTGGACATCTCGGCGGAACTTATGGCGTTGCATCTGCAGTTCTTCCCGAGCAGATCGAGATAGAGCTGTTTCGCGCAGGTGATCTTGTCGGTGTTCTTCGCGAATCCAAGGTTTTCCTCCAGCAGAACGCTTGTCCTGTAGATCGCGCAAATCGCGCGTATGTAGAAGCTATTCCGTCTGCCTCCCGCGATGAACCTCAAGAGCCCTCTTAGATCGGTGAACCTCTTCAGGGTCTTTTGCCATTCGGGCTTGAGGTCGAGCTTGCCGCTTCCCGCACATGCACCGTCCGACAGCCTGCCGAGCAGGAAATCGAGCCAGTCTGGCCTGCGTATGAACGTGTCGGAATGCATGGCCACGAAGAACTCGCCGCAGGCATTCTTCAGGCCGATGTCCAGCGCCGTCCCCTGCGCGGGCGAACCGCCTTTGGGCACGTCGCCGTGACGCTCGATCAGCCTTATCCATTTCAGCGACCTGAGATACTCGAGGGAGGCGTCGCCGGAGTCATTGTCAACCACTATGACTTCGTAATCGGGGTAGTCCGTGTTCGCCCGGATGCTCTTGAGGCAGATGCGCGTGAGCTCCTCGGTCTTGTAGTTGACCACGCATATCGAGACTTTTCCTTTTACGAGTCCATTGTCCATCGTCGTCGATCAAATACTGTTTTCAGAATTCATGATTCGAGATGCAGATTCCAAGATGCTGGAT
Organism: Lentisphaera sp.; assembly: GCA_020721745.1. GTDB lineage: Bacteria > Verrucomicrobiota > Lentisphaeria > Victivallales > GWF2-50-93 > DYMC01. The sequence goes on from DYMC01000066.1 coordinate 10,745, forward strand.
TTAGGATATTTACCCCCCAGCTCTCTCTCCAGAGGAGAGCGGGTAAATATCCTGCATCACTCCTCCTCGTTCCTGCTGAAGGTGAAGGGGGCGAACTGGCCGTATATGACTGCCTTCGGACAATGCTCCCTGATCTCCAATACGGAGAGCGTAGGCCCGAAGTTCACGCCGGTGACGCCGAGGCAGCCAAGTTGTGGAAGCAGATGGACCATGTTCGAGTCCGAATGCTGGTATCGGCTGTCGCCCGGAGACGGACTGTATCGCTCGAAAATCCCCTTCAGGACCGGATACCCGAACAATTCATACATCTCGGGGTTGAAGAGGCAGCAGTTGTCGTCGAAGAAGGAGAAGCCCTTGGGCGCCGTCTCCGGACTATATCCGGCCTCCTCGTCCAGTATCGAGGCTATCCCGAGCATTGTCTTGAGGATGAGCTTGCTGAATCTGGCGGCGAGTTCCGGATTGTCCAGACAGAGGAATATCATGTTCTCCGTTCCATATACGCTGGTTGCGAAGGTGCAGGGGCCGCGCTGATGTCGGTAGAGCTGGGGCTTGATCCCCCGCGGCATCAGGCGCGACTTTGCATCGTCCCAGCCATCCGGCAATATGAAGCCACGCAGATTGCCAAGTCTGCCCTCGACCCTGTCGAGCAAGGCTTTGAGTTCATCCTCCGTGTTTGCGGACTGCTCCAGCCACCACGAGCCGTTATGCCATATGTTCCTGGCCTCGAAGACATCATGGAGCTTCTTGTGTTCAGGATAGCAGTCCTGCTTCGGAGGTCTTGGGCTTTCCGGAAGTATCCGTCTTCCGATCGTCTTCTCGGCCTTGTCGTTGTAGGCCTTCTTCAGGTCGAGAGCCCATTTCTCGTCGTTCTCGAACTTCCAGAAATCCTCCTCGATGCCGAGTTCATCGAATACAGGTTCCCAGCTGTGGAATATGCCCAAAGGGACCTGCTTTATGTCTTTCGAGAATGGGTCCTTGGCAGCCTCGTCCTGATCATGCCAGAATCTCTCGACATCCAGAGGGGCAAGCCCTCCATTCTTCCTCGTCTCTCCGACAAGCCATCTCGCCTTCTCAATATGCTCCTTGCTGAAATTAGCCATGAAATCATCCTCTATTTTTGCGTAAGCGAGCCAATTTATCATGAAAGACATTAAATTCCAGCCGGATACTCCCAAAAGCAGACGACGAGCTAAGCTGTCCACGGAAGCTCTTGCAACGTGGAAAATCCGGCGATAGCTTTTTTATTTTCACAAGTAGGAAAGAAAGGAAGGAAGGAAAGTTTTTGCTTGGGTCCCTATTTGGAGACCTGACTTTTTGAGTTCATCTTAATTGAGGTAATTGCAAAACTCTTTTCGCGGGCATGCCCCGAGGCCCTTTGGGCTCGGGATCTCGCGACAAGCATGCCCCTCCACGCCGATTTTTGCGAAAAATCGGCGTAAAATGGAGGCTTGTTCCCTGAAATCCCTGTTTTTTAGTAACCATATCCGAAAAAAATCAAAAAAATTAC
>DYMC01000276.1 GCA_020721745.1 Lentisphaera sp.
AATTATCATAAACTTAAGTAGAAACGCGATTTTCAACTGCTTTTTCTAGGATGATCGCTCCGGACACCCTGATTTCAACCGATTCACGGTTGACGGGCCATCCCCCGATTCCTGGACCGACCCCATCCTGGCCTGGAGCCTCGTGGCAATGCATGGAGGTCTCGGCGGAGGCATCGGCGGAGAAAAAGAAGAGCTCGGACAAGCTAGCCCGTTTTTCGCGCGAAAAACGGGCTGATATTGAGGTTGTATGTACTTCCGTTTCAACCGCAGGCTTCTCGGACGGCTTCCGAAGATTGGATACGGACTCGTGCGCGACATCTACAGTGCTGTTCTCGGGCGGGGACGGCATAGTTCCTGGTATCAGCCGAAAATTTCAGATGTTTACACTTGATTTTTGGTTTCTCCGCATGTGTCGCCCGGCATGATGAAAATCAAGATTTCTATCATTCAACTCTTGCGCTTTATCTTCAGCTCGGGGATCGTCGCGGTGATTTTCGTCCCCGGCGGCACGGTCTCGGTGAGCCACACGTTCCCGCCGATGACGGAGCCTTTGCCAACCACAATGTCTCCAAGTATTGTCGCGCCGGAGTAGATGGTGACATCGTCCTCTATGGTGGGATGGCGCTTCTTGCCCTTTATTATGTTTCCGCTCGCGTCGCGGGGGAAGCTGAGCGCCCCCAGTGTCACGCCCTGGTATATCTTCACGTTCCGGCCTATCACCGCGGTCTCTCCCACAACCACGCCAGTCCCATGGTCTATGAAGAAGCTGCCTCCTATCTTCGCCCCGGGATGGATGTCTATGCCGGTTCGGCGGTGGGCGTATTCGCCCATCATCCTGGGGATCAGCGGAACGTTCCGGGAAAACAGCTCGTGCGCGATCCGGTGCGTCGTTATCGCCTTGATGCCGGGATAGCTTAGCACTATCTCGTCAAGGCTCTTCGCCGCAGGGTCGCCCTCGAACGCCGCCTGGACATCGAGCTTCATGGTCTCCCTTATCCCGGCAAGAGACTTCAACAGCCCCATCGCCGCCTCGGACGACAGCTTCGGCACGTCGCAGTCCTTGCAGTCGTTCTTCGTGCAGTTGTATCTCATCGCGCGGGCGATCTGGTCGGACAGCTGCGAATAGGCCTTCGTGACGGTCTCGCCTACGAAATAGTGTATGTTCCTGAGGCTCAGAGTCTTTCTTCCGGCATAGCCTGGGAAAACTATCTCGACGAGCTCGTTGAGTATGTCTATGACCTCCTCCTCGCCGGGGAGGTTGAAGCCCTCGACGTGGTTGATTCCCTTCTCGTCGGAGTAGGTCGAGCATATTTCCGAGACCACGGAATCCAGGGACGGGGCCCCGAATTTCATCGTGCAGATCTTTTCAGCGCATTCCTTCATTTACCGCTCCCTTGTTGTTTTCCCAATCCTCCAATATGGCACATCGAAGAGGAATTTCAACATGAGCCGATTTCAAAACCGCCGATGGATCCCCCCCGAGCGCAGAAAGGCCTCAGGGCGCAACCTTTAAAAAAGTCAATTATGGAATCGGCTCATTTGCGTCCGGCCTGGATGAGGAGTATCGCGCTTTCGCCTTTCTCGTAGGCGGCAAATTCGGCTGGAATGCAGTTCTTACGGGCCTCGGCCGAAAGCAAATACGAATTCTCGGGATCGGGAGTAAACCCCATTTTCTCCTCCGGCGTGTAGTCGTCAATCACCTCGAACGGCCTCAAAAGCGGGAAATATCCGAAAACCTCCAGAAGTTGCGCCTCCTTCCTGTAAACGTATTTCAATGTCTTTACTCCCGATAGCTCCGACACCGCCTCCAACTC
>DYMC01000277.1 GCA_020721745.1 Lentisphaera sp.
GCCTTCAACGTTGAACGTGGCAACGTTGAACGTGCAAACGAGATTCCTGTATCCTGTATCCCGTATCCCCCATCCCCCGGCCTCAATGCTTGTATATGAATTCCTCCGTGTTCACCAGCGCCCATATTAGCTGGCGCAGCGACTCTCCGGCCTTCTTCATGGTCTCGGCCTTCCTCTTCTCGTTGCCATTTCCGTTCTTCTTTCCATCCTCTTTCGAGAGCGCGTCGAGAGCCGACATCGCCGAACGAAAGTTCTCGGAAACGGTTCTCATCTCGTCCATAGTCGGATATCTCGACAGGAACAGCACATAGATGTTGCGGACGATCTCCCCCGGTTTCGACTTGAACTGCCTGACCACGTCCCTGGCCAGCACACTGCCGCACACCCCCTTGTGGATATCGCTTGAGTTGAGCATGTAGAGCCGCTGCGAATAACTCGGACTGTTGTTGCGCTCCAGAAGAAGACCGCTGTCCCTCGCGGAACGCCCGAAAGTCTCCAGAAGCGAACTGCTTATGCTCCCGTCATTGAGAGCTATTGTCGGATATTCCCCCGGGACAAACGTGAATGGCTCGGGAATCACGCTTACATATTTGGGCTTCGTCCCGGAAAAGCGAGCGATGATGTCGGCTATTATCTCGGCATCGAGACGCCGGATCTTGTAGACCGCGAAGTATTTCTCCGCGAGAGCAAGCTCCCCGGCGGGCTCGCAGGACTGCTGGTAGGTGGAGGAATTCGCGATCAGCCTCAGCAACGCCTTGAAATCATATCCCGAGTTTATGAATTCATCAGCAAGATAGTCAAGGAGAAGCGGATTGACAGGTGGATTTCCCAGATTCCCGTTCTCCAACGGCCCCAGCATGCCGAGAGTAACGGAACCAAGGATCCCGGTCTTCCTCTCCAATCGGAAATCGTCGGGCTCGTGGACTATGCCTCTCCCGAAAAGCCAGAACCAGGCCCTGTTCACCGCAGCCTGCGCAAACCACTTCCTTCCCGGACCGAGAAGCCACCCCGCGAATGCCTCCCTCGGATCACCGTCGCCAGGCACCTCAACAACGCTCCCGTCCGGCATATTGGCCTTGAACGCCTCGAAAGGCTCCGGCGCCACCATCACTATCTCCTCCTTCCACTCGTCGGTCTTCTTGTAGGAAACCTTCGAGAAGAGCTTGCCAATCTCCTTCCTCTCGAAGCTGTTCCAAGTCTCAAGCCGGGAGCAGAGAAACGCAAGAACTGCGATTTTCGCAAGTCCATCCGGAGTCCGGTCCTGGGTCGAACGGTAGAAATTCACCGGCGCATCGCGGAAGTTGCTGCCGCTGGAGCAGATGAGCTCCCGGGCAAACTGGTCGTAAGGCTTGTTCCTCCTTATCGAGTCCCATAGCCAGAAACTGTATGCGTGCACGGCGTTCGGCCAGAGATTCACCGGAAACTCGGACTTTATACGCAGAATGTCGCCCCAGCGCAGAGCCCAGTAATGCGCGAACTCCTCGCTGTCCAGGAGACGCTCTATAAGTTCCGCCCTCTTCCCGGGAGATTCGTCCGACAGAAACTTCTTCACATCGTCGTAGCCAGGAAGAGTCCCGCAGAGGTCCAGCGACGCCCGCCTTATGAAAACCCCGTCCGAGCATATCTTGGCAGGAGAAATACCTTTCATGCGGAGGTTCTGCAGCTGAAGCTCGTCAATCCTGTTCGCCTTCGCGAAAGGCTTCTCCCCCTCGAAGACCGGCTTCCCCGCGCCAAGAAGGACGGATGATGCCGTCAGCAACATCACACAGCTAATTGTCC
>DYMC01000278.1 GCA_020721745.1 Lentisphaera sp.
CAATGGATGGAATTTGAAAAATCAAAAAGACAATGCAAATTCCATTGAAACAAAGAACAGGTGAAAAAACAGAAGAAAAGACTGATTGACATAAAATTTTAGCGTTCGTCGCTGTATTGCTTCTATCGAAAACTAGCACTTTTCATGGAACGAAGCAGGCAACGAGGAGCGCGCCCGATTGGGCGCGCCTCCTTGCTTTGCATTTCGTTCCGGGCTGTGCTAGGCCTTCGATAGAGGTGCGAACTTGGAGTCCGCGCCCTTTTTTCTGAGTCTGCGGACTTCGCAACCCGAAGGAAGAAAAATGCCATCCGCAGAGCAGTTGAGGAATAAATTCATCGAGAAGATCAAGGAACTTTTTCAGGTTGACCGCTCCGACCTCGATTTCGGAATCTACCGCATCCTGCGTCAGAAACATTCGGATATCATCGGGTATCTTGAAAAAAGACTGCCGGAAAAGGTTCTGCAGGAGCTTTCAAGTCGAGAGCATGCAAGTATTGAGGATATCAAGTCTGAACTCGCAAAAGCGGAGGATCAGGCAAGAAAACTCGGAGTTGATCCTGCAACTGTTCCAAAAGTAATCGAACTAAGAGACAAATATTCTGCCGGGAATTCGGGCCAAAGCGAAGACGAATCCGAGCTGTATTCCCGTCTTTACACTTTTTTCAGCCGATACTACGACAAAGGCGACTTCCTTTCGCGTCCGAGATACAAGGGGAACACTTATGCGATACCCTACGATGGCGAGGAGGTAAAGCTACATTGGGCAAACGCCGACCAGTATTACATCAAATCGTCAGAATATTTCAGGGACTACCGCTTCACTTTGTCCAACGGCAGGACTGTTCTTTTCAAACTTGTCGAGGCGGGAACTGCCGTGAACAATGTCAAGGACAAGGATCGCCGCTTCAGGCTCGCAGTCGGCCATGTGATAAAAACGACAGATGAAGAAGGAGAAGAAATCGAGGAGGATGTCGTCCCTGTGGCAATAGAGAACGGCGAGCTTGTAGCCCGCTTCATCTACGTGCCGAGCGAGGAGAAGCAGACTGAGCTCTGCCTGTCGGCCAACAAGGCGATTCAGGACTTCGTTGCGAATTCCGCGGAAGGCGAGCCATTCAGGGAAATAGCCGACTTGAGACCTACGGAGAAGAAAAAGGAGAGGACTTTGCTCGAACAGAAACTTGCCGACTACACCGAGCGGAACACATGCGACTATTTCATACACAAGAATCTTGGAGCATTCCTGCGGCGCGAACTTGACTTCTTCATCAAAAGCGAAGTCATGAACCTCGACGACATACAGAACGTCGGGAGTTTTCAGCCGCTGGAGAAACGCCTAAGGCTTGTCCAGGCGATGCGCTCGATCGCGCATGACCTCATTGATTTTCTCGCCCAGCTCGAGGACTTCCAAAAGAAGCTCTGGCTCAAAAAAAAGTTCGTCGTCGAGACAAACTGGTGCATCACTCTCGACCGGGTTCCAAAAGAACTTTACGCTGAAATCGCAAGGAACAAAAAGCAATACGAGGAATGGGAAAAACTCGGGTTCATAAACACAGAAAGCAACGACAGGGAGACAGCCGAATGGCTTAAAAAGAATCCATTCCTTGTCCTCGACACAAAATTCTTCCCCGAAGACTTCAAGGCAAAACTCCTGGCCTCGATCCCGAATCTCGACGAGCAGACCGACGGCCTCCTCATCCACTCCGAAAACTTCCAGGCCCTTAACCTCCTGCAGGAACGCTACCGCGAACAGGTGAAGTGTATCTATATCGACCC
>DYMC01000067.1:0-8902 GCA_020721745.1 Lentisphaera sp.
GCATATCCGCCGCCTTCCTCTCCCCGCAGATGTAGCATATGTCGGGGAAGAAAGATGTGGTCAGGGACTTGATCGCGGTATTGAAGTTCATATTCAGGACTTAGTCAAAGGAATATTGGTTTTCCTTCTCCAGCCATTCGATGGCGGCGGATTCATCCTGCTCGATGGCGATCTCGACGGCCCGCTTCGCTGCGTCAAGAAGCTTCCTGGAGCGCCTGCGTAGCTCGAAAGACTCCGAGACCTTGTCGCGAATCTGAATCTGGATTTCGGATGATACTTTTGGCAGGATGATAGAGGCAAGTTCATCCTGGCTGATGGCTGTCAAAATGGTTCCACTGCAGCCTTTCTTCAACTGCATTTGCCCGATTTCACTTTTCAGGAATACAAGCAATGTCTCAGAATTCAAAAACTTCGAATTCAGGACATGAAAGCCAGTGGAGCAAAGCGCCTGATCGTATTCGTCTGTAACGAGGGCGATGCTTGAAAGCGAGCCCTCGATGGACGAGACAATCAGATCGCTGGAAGAGACTTTTCGTCTGGCGCGACTTGGAAGATTGCGCCCCTCCTCGACCATGCAAGCGCATATTTCACCGTTTCCGCTGATATTTGCAAGCTCAATGTATTGGTATTTCTTCTTGTCTTCAGGACTGAAATTTTTGTCCTTTATCGTCATCAGGTTTCCGAGTTTGTCGCAGCCTCCGTGATATTTTTTTATGGCGGAGATGATTTCCTCGTATTTCGGCTGGAAGTATTCGGCGTCGAGGCGGCCCGCAGTTGTAGTGTCCGAGTAGTTCTTCTCGAAAAAGAGCCTGTGCTTCGGCTTCCATCCCTCAAGCCCAAGCTCGGAGAGAAGAAGAGATTGGGATATTAAAATAGATTTTTTAGATTCAACTAATGATTTATAAGAGTCCTTCACGCATTTTACGATATTGGACTGATATTCAACCGACAGAAGAGGGATAGGAATGCTTCTGACTTTATCTAAGGATAAGCCTTGTTGAACCATTCCAGAAGCATTCCTTAACAGCCAATCCTGCCCAAATTTGCAATTTAGATACGTAAGCAAAAATTCAGGTTTTATGAAATTTGTTTCCTGTAGACATATTCTTGCAACATCCTGATCAATGTTTGCAGGGAGACAATCGTTTGTAACAAGTGCACACAAGCCAACAGTTCCTCTGGTTGATAATATTAAGTCGTTTTCCTTTAAAGATGATCGCTTGTTGTTATCATCAACCCATTTTGCAATCTTGACAGCGTCTTCTAAATTGGCAAACCAGCCTTTTGCGTTCTTGGCCGTAATGAGAAAAATATCTGAATCCTTGTCAACTTCGTGGTACCCGTGTTGTCCATCAGTGACATAACAGAAATCAGTAATGAGTATATTTTTACGACGATTTCTAAATTTGTCTTCCTTCAAAAAAGCTGGTTTGAAGTAGTCGGCATCCAGTCGAAAATCAGTAGACAGCAAAATTATATCTTTATAGTTTACAATCGAGAATTGCATTTTGAATTGCCTTGTTTTGCTGTCATATCAGGTTGAGCTCTGGTTCTGTTTGCTCTTGTGTTTTGGGAGGGTGGAATGTTCCGATTATGAGGAATGGGTTGGGGGCTTTAAAATGCCACTGGAGGGTGGTTCCGAGAAAAAAATGGAGGTCGCATTTTTGCAGGAAGAGGTCGAAATATTTTTTTCTGACATCGGCGACCGCCAATTTTTCCTCTTTCTTTTCGAGGCAGTTCCAGAAGAGCTGGCATATTTCCCAGTCCTCTATCATCAAGTCATAGATTTTTCCGCATACGTCTTTGAAAACATAGGAAAACTTGTATGGCATTTTCCTGGCGATTTGGAAGTATTCGACGAAATCATCTTGGAAGAGGCTTGGATGAGCGAGCTCTGCAAGCGCCTTATTGACTCTTTTTTCATTCCATTCAGTGGGGACTTTTTCGGCTTTGAAATCCAATATTTCGGTGGGCTTGAAAACTGCCAGAGATGTCTTGTCGTTCTTGTCCTTGGCTTTTTTTATGAGTTCTTGGATATCATCGTAAACCTTTCCATTTTCAATTATGAGCTTTTTTCTTTCCGCCCATGCGTTGGCGGTTCCAATTTTTTCGAGTATCTTGACCGAGTCCCAATCGGTGGGACGATAGCTTTCGGGTCTGAAATCGCTACTGTTTTTTTCAAGCTCCATCTCGATCCAAGAATATTTTTCAAATCGTTTATCTTCTTTCAATCTTCTGGATGGATATGGATATATCCTTATCCAGGAGCCATCTTCTCTGATCCCTGCGATGCACACGAGCTCCACATACTTGGATGAGGGGCATGGGTAGGTTTTCACCGTGATAAGTATTCTTTCCCTAGCCATCATAGTTCCTTGTATTCGAATGCGAACGATGGGTTGATGCGTAAGTTTTTCGCGATAAGCGTCCTGTGGCAGGAGTTTGGATCCGCCTCGAAGCATGTCAGGGCGACGCGTTTTTTTTCGGAAAGCATTGTTTCAATCTGAAGGATGTATGATTTCTTTTTATTCAGACTGATCTCATACTCGCTGAATAGGGTGTCGAAGTCCTGGCGAGTTTGAAGATTTTTACGTTTTTCGGATTCTATTCCCAGCTCGGGGATATGAACATATTCGATACCAACGCTTTCAACAGCTCTTTTCAGGGTGGCTTTCGAGAAGCCATATTTCATGCTCAACGGGTTTCTGCGAACATCGCAAAGGACTTTGATGCTTTCAACGATCAGTCTGTTTATGTATTTCTCAAGGCTTTTGCCTTCGTAGCCGATTGTGTAGAGGACTGTCCTTTGGTTTGTCGGACGCGCTTTTTCAATCTCAGTCGTCTGTGAGGGGGAAAGGATTTTTCCTATGATTTCGCTTTTTGTTGCGTAGTAGGGGTATTTCAGGTAAACATACCTTATTAGCTCGTCTCCCTTCAAAGATGAATATTTGCCGTGGAAAAGGTCTATTTTGTATTTGTCTTCGGATGATAGCTGAAATTGTGATACAGGCATTTCACTCGCCAAACGCCATTCGTGCTCGTTTGAGAGCAGAAATCCATCTCTGATCAGATTCCTTTTGTCAGCATATGACTGAAAGGAGAAGCATCCAAATTTATAGGGGATGAAATCGTATGCCGGGAGATGGAATTCCTCCGAAAGCAGGAAGAGAAGTTTCTGCATGTCTGTGTTTGGCAGGCATCCGCCGAATTCCTTCAACAGTGACAGCAAAATTTTTTGGCGTTTGTACATGTGAATCAATCTTATTATTTTCTGGTTTCTTGTCCTAAGGTATCACTGCCGTTGCTAATTTTCAGCCCAGAACGATAATTTCTGCTTTTTTGCCCATGCGATAAACGCCTCGGCGATGCCGTCGGGCAGTTCGCCGTCATGGCTGTGGAGGTCGTGGTCAACGATGAGGTGGCCGTTCTTGTCGAGGCGGTATTGGCCGTTTTCATTCTTGAGGTAGACATAGTCGCCGGAGTTGTCCTTGCCGCCCTTCTCGCTGACGGCGAAGAATATCGGGTAGTCGTCGGTTTTTGGACAAAGCGGGCCTTTTTTCGGGTCGTCGTTCCATTTTTTGCAGGAAGATGACGCTGGTCTTTGTGCCCGTGTGCGGTTTGAATGTGTTTCCGTGGAGTCCCACCACGGCGAGAATTCTCGCCTGTTCGGAGATGTATTCGCGGATATATTTGTCGCTGGTGTTGTTGAATCTGCCCTGGGGGAGGACTATCGCCATCCTGCCGCCGGGCTTGAGGAAGTCAAGATTTCTCTCGATGAAAAGTATGTCGCGCCCGACCTTGCTCTGGGCTTTGTTGTTGCTCTTGAATCCGAGTTGGTATTGGTGGAGTATCCTGCTCTCCTTGATGTCCCCTGCGAATGGAGGATTCGCCATGAGTATGTCGAACTTGAATTGCTTGTTCTGCCCCTTTTCGGCCCTGAGCTTTTCGAGCCTCTCGAACCCCTTGCCGTATGTGGATATCCACTTTTTATCCTTCTCGGTCTTGTCCGCCCAGCGTTCGAAATCGAGAGTGTTCAGGTGCAGGACATTTGTCTCGCCGTCGCCGGCGATGAGATTGAGGGTCCTTGCCACGCGGACGGTCTTCTCGTCGAAGTCAATTCCGAAGACCTTGAGGACATTTTGTTTATCCTCTTCCGGTATTTCGCTGTTGCTGAAGAGGTGGCCGGTCAGTTTGAATATGGTGTGGACCGGGAATCCACAGCTTCCGGACGCGGTATCGATCATGTATTCACCGCGCTGTGGATTGAGCATCTGGACGCACATGTCAATCACATGCCTTGGGGTGAAATACTGGCCTTTTTCGCCCTTTGAGGACTTGTTTACGAGGTATTCGAAGGCCTCGTCAACAACGAGGAGATTCGAGTTGAAGAGTTTTACATCCTGCAGGCTTGACACGCAAATGGCGAGGTGGCTGTCGGAGAGTTCGAATGTCGCTCCCTCGGAAAATACGCCGGGCCATTGGCCTCTCGCGCGGTCGAAAAGATTCTGGAGCTTATGCTTGAGTTCCGTGTCGGTCTGGCCGCTGTTCCTGAATTCCATGGTGCGGAATCCGTCGTCGGAGATTTTCGATACGGCCTCCTTCAGAGCTTCGTAGTCGCGTCCATCGAAATATTTTGGCGGGGTTCCGAATCCCGCTTTTTTCTCCCTTACGGCGGTTTGCGTTACCTGATGAAGGAAATAGTTCAATATTTCCTTGTCCTTTCCGCTGAGGTATTCGTCGTATAGCTTGGTGAATATCAGTTTGAAGACCTCCTCGAACACATCAACTCCGGCGTTGGCGAGGACTTCGTCCTCCATCTCGAGGATGATGTCCTTCAGGGATTTTCTCTCGTTGGAAATCTTGTCCCTGATTATCAGATCTTTCAGCGTGAAGCGTTCGGAGAGTATGTCCTGGAGGCTCTGTGTCGAGCTGGGGATGTCGGTTATGTCCTCGAAGTAATTGGGGTCTTTGCGGTGGTAGTGGGATATCTTCTCTCCGTTTGTCCATACTCCTATGGGGGCGCCTGTGGCGTTGCAATATGATCTCAGCTGGTTCTTGCCATCCTTGAGGTTGGGCTTTTTAAGCTCGACCACGATGTAGGGGACATCGGGGCGGTCTTTGTCGAAGACTACTATATCGGCGCTTTTCTTCTCGCGTCCGAAATTCACTTTATGCTCGAATGCTATCCTTGTGCGTGGGTAGCCGTAGTGAGCGATGAGTCTTCCGGCATATAGCTGTCGGACGATTTCCTCGGGCTTGAGCTGGACTTCCTTGTCGCGGACTATGCACTTCACGAAAGCAGTCTCGCGTTCTCTGGACTTTCTGACCGTTGTCCTCGACCGCAACGACTCGATCTCCATTTTGGAGAATATTGCGAGCTGGTAGTTGCTGTCCTTCAGTATTGTCTGGATGATGTCCATGTTCTGAGCTGATCGTGCTTTGTTATTCGAGGATGATTTTCCTGAAGTTCTTTTTTCCCGCGGCGACTATGCTGTCGCCTTTGGCCAGTTTTTCGGCGGGAATTTTGAGGTCGGGGTCGCTGATCTTCTGTCCGTCGAGGTATGCGCCTCCGCCTTTTATCAGTCTTCTTGCTTCGCCGCCGGAGGAGCAGAGGCCGCTTTCCGTGAGGATGCGGACTATCCAGACGGAGTCTTCGCCGGGTGTTCTTGCGATTTTCGCAGTTGGCATGGCTGAGTTTTTGGCCTCGGCGGCGTTGACCCTGCGGATATTGCTTGATGTTTGGATTTTCGATTCCGGGTCGGCGAATCCGAATTTTGCGCCGGCGGAGAGGAAGGATTCGGCGGCGGCTTTTTCGCCCCTTGCGATGCGTGTGCATTCGAAGGCGAGGATTTCCTTCGCGCGGTTCAGTGCGGGGGGCTGGAGCTTTTCGAGCTGCTCCACCTCGGGGAGGGGGAGTTCGGTGAAGAGTCGAAGCATTCTGCCGCAGTCGGCGTCGGGGGTGTTGCGCCAGAACTGGTAGTAGTCGAAGTCGGAAGTTCTTTGAGGGGAGAGCCATACCGCGCCCTCGGCGGTCTTGCCGAATTTCTCCCCGCTGGAGGAGAGGAGGAGAGGGACGGTGATGCCGTAGGCCTGGACGGATTTGAACCTGCGTATCATGTCGGTTCCGGCGACGATGTTGCCCCACTGGTCCTGTCCGCCGATCTGCAGGATGCATCCGTGTTTCTCGTTGAGGTGGAGGAAGTCGCAGGCCTGGAGTATCATGTAGCTGAACTCGAGATAGGATATGCCGTCGTCGAGTCTCTGCTTGACCGATTCTGCGGCGAGCATTTTGTTCACGCTGAATCTGGAGCCGAAGTCGCGGAGGTAGTCTATCATCTTCATCTCGCAGAGCCATTCGGCGTTGTCAACGAACAGGGCCTCGTGGGATGTCGGGAGGAGGGATGAGAGCTGTTTTCTTATGGCGCTGGCATTTTCCGAGACGGTCGCCATGTCGAGCATTTTTCTGGCCTCCTTCTTGCCGGAGGGATCTCCGATCAGGGCGGTGCCGCCCCCGACCAGGATGATGGGCTTGTGTCCCATCCTGGCGAGGAGGCGGATGAGCATTATGGGGAGGAGATGGCCGACGTGGAGGCTGTTGGCGGTGGGGTCGAATCCGGCGTAGAAGGCGATTTTCCCTCCCAGGAGCCTGCCAAGCGCCTCGTCGTCAGTCGTCTGGTATATGTATCCCCTCGATCGGATCGTGTGCAGATTTGGCATTTTTGTGTTTATTTATTTGTTATGTGCTGTTGAAAAAAGCGTAAACATCAATATACTTTGGATATTTGAATAGACAAAGATTTTTTTGCGGTATCCAAGTTTATGGAAGAACTTTCTGCGAAGAAGAAGCGGTTGCTGGTGGTTGAAGACGACACGTCGTTCGCCCGCATGATACAGCTCCTGCTGTCGAGGCATGGCTTCGAGGTTTTGACCTCTCCTGGGGTTGCCGACGCGAAATCGAAGCTCGGGGCGGATGGCGGTGGTTTTGAACTGATAGTCCTGGATCTCATGATGCCGGAGGAAAACGGGTTTGACTTTCTCAACTGGCGTGATAGTGCTCCGGACCAGGTCAAGGCGATTCCCGTGGTGATAAACACGGCGAAGAAGGTGAGCGAGGGGGAGAGGGCTTTTCTGCTCTCCCGTGCTAAATGCATTGTGGAGAAGGGGATGGACTTCACGACACAGATAGTCAAGACCGTGCTCGATGTATCTTCCGGGGGAGGGGCTGCGGCATGATTGCTCGTCCACTCATTTTTTTTGCCATATTTTCAATATCATCGGCGGTCTTTGCTTTCGACATTGGCCTTCCGCCTCTTTTCGACAACGACGAGGAGCTGTCTTTGGAGAAGAAAGACGACGAGCTCAGGATGTTCGGTCCCCTTGTCGAGATTTCGTCCAAGGAGGAGCGGGGCCGGGAACTGGCGGCTGTCCGTCCGATTTGGTCGAGGGAGGATTCGGAGGGGCTTTATTCCTTTGACGTGCTGTGGCCGTTTTTTGCGTATCGCGAGAACGACTTCGAGAAATACTGGAGGCTTTTCCTGCTTTATTCCGGGAGGGCGAAGCCGCAGGTTGGGGATGGAGCGGCGGAAAAACCGCATGTCGGCCTTGTGCCGTTGTGGTTTCACGGCCGCGATGACGATGGGGAGGGATATTGGGCTTTGTTTCCGTTCTACGGCGAGCTGCGCGACTTCATAGGCTACGATTCGATATACTACGTCATGTTTCCGGTCTATCTGCGGACTCGCAAGGGGCAGATGAATGGCGAGGCCTGGTTCTGGCCGATATGGAACTGGGACGAGAGCCCGTCGTTCAGGAAGTTCCGTTTTTTTCCGTTTTACGCCTATCACGACAGGCCCGGCGCCTTCCGGCGTGCTTCGTATGTATGGCCGTTCTACCATTCCGCCGAATACTACAGTGCGAAGGACGGGGGCGGGGGGTGGATGCTCTGGCCGTTTTACGGGGAGAACCGTTTCAAGGACTTGAAGTCCTGGAGTGTGCTCTGGCCTTTCTTCTCTGGCTACGAGAGGGAGAAGGGTGCCGACGGCGAGGATGGCTCTGGATTCAACGCGCCCTGGCCGATACTGCAATACAGGAGGAATGTGGACAGGGACGAGAAGAACGAGAAGTGGAGGTTCTACCTATGGCCGCTCATTGGGCGTTCGGAGAGGAAGGACTCCGAGTATCAGTTTCTGCTATGGCCGTTCATCTCCTCGCAGTATACTTCTGGCGACAGTGGCGACGTGGAGTGGGTGTGGATACTGCCGTTCTACTGGTCGAAGCATGCGAGGGACCGCAAGGGTGAGATGGCCGAAACGTACCGGAATTTCTACCCGTTTGTGTCCATTTTGCGGAAGGGCAATTTTTGCGAAATTCGCGCCTTGGATTTGTGGTTCCAGCGGAACATGCCTGCAGTGGAACGCAACTGGGCGCCTCTCTGGACGCTTTTCAACTACCAGTCCACGGGGGAGGCTTTCCGCTATGATTTTCTCTGGGGGCTCGTGAAGTATTTCGACTCCCCGGAGGAGGGGGAGGGTTTTTCCTTGCAGCCTTTCTACAGGAGTTGCTCCAGATTCAAGGATGACGATGACGATTGGGCCGAAGACGAAGACGAGGAGGCTTGCGAAGACGATAATGACATGGACTGGGAGGACTTGGACGGCTTCGATGCCGATATTGATTTCGACCTTGCGGGGGGCGATGCTGATGGCCCGGCCAGGGAGGGTGTTTCCCAGAGGGATTATCTTTTGGGCTTTGTCAGGACGAGAAGCTACAGCGACGGGTCTGTTGTCCTGAGACTGTTCTGGTTTGCGGAGATCGAATTCTGATCGTGTCTTTGTCAATTTCAGGTTTCCGTGGTATACTATCATTTTTTTGTTTTCGTTGCTTTCTGAAATAGTGTCGGACA
>DYMC01000067.1:9002-11872 GCA_020721745.1 Lentisphaera sp.
CCGTGGTATACTATCATTTTTTTGTTTTCGTTGCTTTCTGAAATAGTGTCGGACATAGGAAGCTGGAATAATAGGGGCTTGTCTCATGAGAATGACGATCGAGGCTGAATATCTTCCCGAGAGCGACAATCTGATTGCCGAGCTTGGCCGCTTTGTATTGACGAATATTCGGAATTCGGGCAGGGGCTTGATGATGGTATTCGAGGCATTCTGTTTTTTTCCGCTCTTCCACCGCAGGTGGCAGGAGCTGGTCAGGCAGATGTTCATGGTCAGCATAAAGAGTTTTGGCGTTGTAAGTCTCGTGGCCTTGTTCACAGGCATGATACTTTCGCTGCAGGCCGGGATAGAGCTGCGTGACTACGGCCAGGAGATGAGGGTTGGCACGCTGGTTTCGGAATCCATGTTCAGGGAGATGGGGCCTTTCATGGCGGCGCTGATTCTTGCGGCCTGCGTGGGTTCGGCCATGGCGGCGGAGCTTGGAACCATGGCGGTGTCCGAAGAGCTGTCCGCTCTGGAGATAATGTCGGTCAATCCAGTCTACTACCTCGTCATGCCGAGAATTCTGGCGATGATGATAATGTGTCCGGCGCTGACGATCTACACGAACGTCATAGGCATAATTGGCGGCGGTGCCGTGGCGCATTCGCAGCTTGGCGTGGAATGGAGTGTCTATTACGACTATGCGACCATGTATCTGGACATGAAGGAGATAATGGTCGGACTGCTGAAGTCCGTGGTCTTCGCTGTGATCGTTTCGGGGGTGGGCTGTTATCAGGGAGTCGCGACGAAGGGCGGTGCCGTGGGGGTTGGCATAGCGACCCGGCGCGCAGTGGTCATATCCTTCCTTCTGATTATAAGTGTCGGATATTTTATCACGAGGAGCTTCTACTGAGATGATCCGTTTCGAGTCAGTTTCAAAGTCGCTTTCGGGGCACGAGGTTTTGAAGGATGTCTCGCTTGAGATCGGCAGGGGCGGGGTGCATACGATACTTGGGCCGACGGGCAGCGGCAAGACGGTGATGCTGAGGCACATCGTCCGTCTGCTTGATGCGGACGAGGGGCGTGTGACCTTCGATGGCGCGGACATATGTGGTTTTTCCGGCCGCGAGCTGGAGAGATATCGTTCGCGCTTTGGGTATTTGTTCCAGTCCGGAGCTCTGATAGCCTGGATGAATGTGGCCGACAACGTGGCGTTGCCGCTGCGGGAGAAGACCCGGATGGGGGCGGCCGAGATAGCGGGAAAAGTCGCTGAGACTCTGGAGCTTGTGGGATTGTCCGGATGCGAGGGCAAGATGCCCGACGAGCTTTCCGGCGGGATGAGGAAGCGGGCGGGGCTTGCGAGGGCGCTCATAACGAAACCCGAGGTGCTATTGCTTGACGAACCGACATCTGGCCTCGATCCGGTGATGTCGCGGAAGATTGACGATGTCGTGAAGAGCCTTTGCGGCGCCCTCGGGGGCACCGTGGTCATGGTCACCCATGATCTGATAAGCGCATTTTCCCTTTCGGACAGGATTTCTATGATATGCGAGGGCAGCATAATATTCGGCGGGGATGTGGCGTCGTTCCGCGCCAGTGCGGACGAAAGGATAGTCGAGTTCATCGAATCGCAGGTTCCGAAGAGCTAAAGAGTTTTACGTAAAAACAATACCAAGGAGCAATAATATGAGCAGGAGGAGCGTTTCATTCATAGGTCTGGAGTTCATGGTCGGGCTTTTTTTTATCGGGGCGATTGTGCTTTTCATCTATCTGACTGTCATTGTGAACGGCAAGGAGTTTCTGTTTTCGTCCGACAAGACGATAGTTCCGGTTCTGTTTCCATCGGTGGAGGCTCTGAACAAGAACGACAAGGTCTACTGCATGGGGATCAACGTGGGGCGGGTGAAGGACTTTGGTTTTTCGGAGAACGGCGAGGAGATACTTGTGAGGTTGAGTCTCGAGAGGGAGGTGGTCTTCAGGGAGGGTTATCTGATAGAGATACGCAACACATCGCTGCTTGGGGGCAAGTATGTGCACATACATCCGGGCAGTCCTTCCGCGAAGCCACTTGCGGAAGGGACGGTCTTGCGCGGGATGGCGCCTGTGGACATCATCCAGGAGGCATCGAGTCTGGTTGGACGGCTCAAGGAGGACGAGGAGAAGTTCCGCAAGGAGTTTCTGGAGGGGGAGCTTGCGAAGAACGTGAAGGCGGCGGCGGAGAATTTGAACAAGATACTCGCTTCGGTGAACGAAGGCGATGGATTGCTTGCGAAGATGCTGAAGGATCCGGCTCTCTATGACGAGGCAAAGAAGAGTCTGGCGCAGGTTGACAAGGCGGCCGAGGAGCTCAAGGGGCTTCTTGCGGACACGAGAGGGGGGAAGGGAACCATAGGGAAACTTTTCTCGGACGACAAGGCGTATGATGATTTGAAGGCGGCGATCGAGGATTTGAGGAAGTTCGCCTCGAACGTGGGGGAAGGCAAAGGGTCTCTGGGGAAGATATCATCCGACGACGGCAAACTCTACGACCAGATCAGCGAGGCTGTGGGCTCCTTGAACAAGGTGGCGGTGAATCTCTCCGAGGGCAAGGGAACGATAGGCAAGATGCTGAACGACGATGCCCTCTATTTCGAGACGAAGACGGCGGTGAACCAGCTGCGCGGCGCTGTCGAGGACTTCCGGGAGCAGGCGCCCATAGCGACTCTTGGGAGTATGCTTCTCGGAGCACTCTGAGGCTGTCCTGTTTGTAGACTAGATGGTAAGAGTTCAGTAAACCCCGTCATTTTACTGAACTCTTACTAAGTGAGGTAATTGCAAAATTGCCTTTTTAGGGGAGCGCCAGCCTTATGGCTGGCTCTTAAGCCGGTCATAAGACCGGCGTTCCGTCGGCA